>CAXBVF010000001.1:0-67590 GCA_963979005.1 uncultured Candidatus Altimarinota bacterium
TTTGGAAAAAATGAATTTTATGTTAAAATTTCTTGTAAATAATTTCTAATTTGCCTGAAAAAATGTTAAAAAAATGTTCACTAATTTTAGTTATTTCTATATTTTCACTTAGTTCATCGTATGCATTAACTGATGATGAATTAAAAATGTTAGAAGCTCAGAGAGAAGCTATTAAATTAGTAGAAGAATATCCAGAAAGTGATACTTATAAATGATTACAAGAAAGTATAGAAAACTATGAAGCTGACTTAGCTATAGATGCTGTAGAGGCTGAAAATGAAACAATTTTTAAAAAAAGTGATGAATTAGTATCTGAGAATAAAGTTAAACAAAAATTAGAAGAAGATTTTCAAAAAACTGTAGAAGAATTAGATGTTGCAACAACAACTCATGCGGAAGCACTGGAAGAATTATTAAAAGACCCTAGTAATTTGGAATTACAATCTGATGTAAAACAAGCTAAATTAGACCTTATTAATGCTCAAGCAGAAAAAAATATAGCTGAAGCAGAAAAAAATTGAGAAGCTAATTATTCAGAGGAATATGATAAAAACGAAATTGAAATAGCTAAAGAGCAAGCAGATGAAGCTAGAGATAATGTTTGTAAAGAATCATGAAACTGTATTGATAAAGCATCTTTTATAATTAATGTAAATGATGTATCTCCATGAATGGAAGTTACTCCTGGGAATAATACAAAACAAAATGTGAATAAGGCTCTTTGAACTATTATTCAGAGTTTAATGGTTGCTCTTTGAAGTTTGGCTTTGTTGATAATGACTGTTGGTGCTGGTTATATGATTATGCATAGTGGGCGTGATGAGCTTCTTAGTAAGTGAAAAGCTATATTTATGTCATGAGTATATGCCTTGTTAGTAGCTCTTAGTTCTTATTATTTAATAGCAATTATTAGATATATATTATATAAATAAAATAGTAAGATATGTTAAAAAGAATTTGAATTATATGTATTTTATTATTATCATACATATTTGCATTTAATGCTTGAGTATTTGCTGCAGCACCTGAGGTGAATTGTATTTGATTACCTGGTTGTGTAGATTCAGATATTGCAAATCCAACTCCCGCAAATATAAATAATAATTTATGAATAAAGGTAATAGCTAATTTAATAGGGCAAGTTATTCAGTTTGTAGCATTATTTGCTGTAATAGCATTAATAATTAGTGGTATTATGTATTTAGTTTCATGAGGTGATGAAGAAAAAGCTAAAAAAGCTAAAACATGGATCACATGGTCATTGCTTTGAGTAATTATTTCTGTATCAGCTTGGGGAATAATAAATATGTTAAATAAAATAACAATATAATATTTTTTAATAATAATAAAATGTTTAAAAAAGTTTTGTTACTTTTGATAATAATGTTTTGAATAATATCTTTTAACGAGATATTTGCTTCTAATGCTGCTGATGATTGAATAAGAAGTGCATTATTAGATATTACTGATTCTGATGTTACTACAAAAGTTAAAGATGATGATTGATTTTGAATGCTTGCATGAATTATCAATTGGGTAAAAGAATCTTTAACATGAGTATTAGTATTAATAGCAATATGAGCATTCTTATTTATTTGAGTAAGGTTAGCTTTTGCTAGATGAAATCCTGAGGAATTTAAAAAATGAATGATGCATTTAGTTTATGCTGTTATTTGAATTTTTATCGTAAGTATAGCCTGGGCTGCTGTTAAGTTAATTTCTGGAATAGATCTTTAATAATTTAGAATATGAAAAAAGTATTAATTGTATTATTATCGTTATTTGCGATATTTAGTTTTATGACACCAATTACATTTTGAGAATGTAATCCTGATTTAGATACAGATTGGACAATTTGAGAAGCTTTAGATGGTTGTTTAAATGATTCAAAATTAGTAGATTGATGAAATGTAAAAGTAGCTTGATGATTTTGAAACGTAATTAAAACATGGGTAAATAATATTTCAATTTATTTATGAGTATTTGCTGTTTGATCAATAGTACTTTGAGCATTGATGATGACATTAAGTGGATGAGAAGAGGAAAAAATTAATAAGGCAAAAGATATAATTAAATGGTGAATTATTTGATTCTTATGATTAATATTTGCTTCTGCAATTATAAATTTAGTAATTAGAATAATGTATTCTTTATAGATTAATAGTACTTAATTAATTTTATGAAACAAATTAACTTATTTTTGATTTCTCTAGTTTTTTTTAGTTTTCTAATATTTTTTTTAGGAAACTATCTTTTTTGATTGAGTCAAAATGAATTAAATGAGCATATAGAAGAAAAATATATTGAACCAAGTATAATAATAGATGAGGAATATTTAATAGATGATAATGATTTATCAGAGGAACAAAAGGATAAAATAAGGATAGCTTTAAAATCTGCTTATAGAATTAATTTTTATTATTTTCCAGAAAATTTTGCTAGTGATGTGTTAAGTTATGTAAATACATTGAAGATTTTTTTAAATAGTAAATACATAAGTAATAAAATAGATAACTTAAGTGTGGAATTGTATAGAGATAGAGAATCAGTTAGATGAAAAATGAAAGATTGAAAACTTCAATTATTTTGAGTAAAAGAAATGTGATTATCCGAATATAGTGCCGTATCTATTCATGAATTTGCTCATTTTGTAGATCTATATTTTTTAGAAAAAAAAGTATTTACGGATACAAGTTATTATTTTTATAATATTTCATGGGAATCTATAAAGGTATTAAAGCCTGGTTTAGAGCAAAAAGATTTTGTTTCAGGTTATGCTATGACTAATAAATATGAGGACTTTGCTGAGTCATTTACATATTATATACTTCATAATGATGATTTCTTAGAAAAATCAAAACAATCTGCACTATTAAGAGCTAAATATGATTTTTTTTCAAAGTATTTATTTAGAGATGAATGATTTATAAAAAGTGATTTTTCTGTTGATAATGAACTATTAACATATTACCGGGATATTACTAAAATAGACTTTTCTTTGGAAAACTTTTTGGAGTTTTTAAAAAAGTAGGTATAATATATGTACCAGTAAGAGATAACTTTTTAATTCAAGCTCAATAACGAGGGGAAAATAAAAGAATTAAAAAAAGTGTTTTTTATAAAAATATAATCAATTCAAACATTATTTATTAAATAGATATTAAGCTAATTTCACTATTAGTTAGTTCTATATTACTGTTTATTTTCAAAAAAATAGTATAATAAATGTGCTTCCTTTCTCTAAACATGAAGAAAAAGAAAGATTTTTGATTGTATAATTTTAATTTTTAAATCATAAAAATTTAATGAAAGATTTTTTAGATGAACTAGACAAAGAACTAGGGACTGATGTAAATAATTTACAAGCTCCAAAAGAGGATAAAAGAAAAGAGAATGTAGTTGAAAAAAGAAAAATAACAGTTGTAAAAAAACAAGATATCAAAAAACCAACCAAAGATAACTCTCAAAAAAGACAATGATATAATAAAAATTCTCATAATAATGAGGTGAGAGGAAAATTTGCTTCAAAATTTCCAGAAACTAAGTTTTATTTACCATCATTAAGAGAAAAATATACTAGGTTTATGCCTGTTGGTTGAAATAACGAAACTGGTTCAAAAAATATGTGAATGATACAATACTGAGATGATATAGTATTGATTGATTGTTGAATACAATTTGCAGATAGTAAGTTACCATGAGTAAGTTATTTAGTACCAGATGTATCATTTTTAACAAAATACAAAGATAAGATTAAATGATTAGTATTAACTCACTGACATTTAGACCATATAGGTACATTAAAACATGTATTACCGGCACTTGGTATGCCAACTCTATACTGAACTAAATTAACTCTATGATTAGCAAAAAAATGACTAGAAGAAGCTTGATTAATAGCTGATACTAGATTTGTAGAAGTAGATGCTGGAAGTGATAAAAAAATAGATATTTGACCTTTTAAATTCGAATTTTTTAGAGTAAATCACTCAATTCCAGATTGTGCATGATTATATATAGAATCTCCAGGTGGAGCTAAATTTATGCATACTTGAGATTTTAAAATTGATCATACTCCTGCTATTGATGAACCTGCAGATTTAGATAGGATAGAAAATATGTGAAAAAGAGGTATTACTCTACTTTTCTCTGATTCTACATGAGCTCCTAGAAAAGGATTTTCTAAATCAGAAAAAGATGTGTGAGAAGCTCTTGATGATATAGTAAAAAATCATACAAAAGGTAGACTTATAATTGCTGCATTTTCTTCATGGATTTCTAGAGTACAACAACTTGTTGATAGTTGTGAAAAATATGATAAAACAATATTTTTGAGCGGTAGAAGTATGATAGAGAATGTTAACATAGCAAAAGAACTATGATACCTAAAAATAAAACAAGGAGTTGTTAAAAAAATGACTCCAAAAAATACTCAATGAGTATTACCACACAAACAAGTTATTATTACTACATGAAGTCAATGAGAACAGTTTTCTGCATTAGTTAGAATGGCTGAAGGGAAACATAATTCTGTTGAAATTGTACATGGGGATACTGTTATTTTTTCTTCAAGTGTTGTTCCATGAAATGAAAGATCAGTTGTTTGAATTATAAACAAACTTATAAAACTTTGAGCAAATGTACTTACTAAAGATGATGGAGAATTCCATACTTGAGGACATGCTTTTCAAGAAGAACAAAAAATAATGCTTCAATTATCAAATCCTAAATATTTTATGCCTGTATATGGTGATTTATATTTTAGAACAATACATAAAAATACAGCTGTATCTACATGATTTAAATCTGATAATGTACTACTTTTAGATAACTGAAATATAGTCGACTTTGCACCAAATGGTACTGTATTTAAGTCAAAAATTAAGGCTCCTATTCAAGAAATAGTTGTTGATGGACGTGGTATGTGAATTTTAAATTCTCATGTAATGCAAGCAAGAGAAAAAATGATGGATTCATGAGTTTTGGTTGTTTCATATAGAGTAGATAAAAAAACAAAAGCTATCATGTGACATATTAGACTTGAAACTAGAGGTTTGGTGTATTTAGACGAAGTTAGATTTATTCATAGAATGATTATTAAAAAAGCCCGTGATGTCTATGAAAATACAGTAAAAGATGTTCCAGATATGGAAGAAAAAGACTTATTAAAAATTGTAAGAACAGATTTAGAAAAATTCTTACTTCATAAATTAGATAGGGAACCAATGATTATACCAATGCTTACAGAAGTATAGTATTATAATAAAATATTTGAACATAAAAAAGAATAGGAATTAATTAATTTTAAGAACTATTCTTTTTATTATATTAACTCTTGACAAATACTTTATTTAATTTATAATAACATTGTCTTTTTTTTAAACAATCTTACAGGAGAAAAAAATAATGATTAGACAATTTGCAATAGCGGTAACTCTTCTTGGCTTACTTGTAGGCTGTGGAACAGATACTGAGTTTGTTGAGAAATCTCCAGAAAGCACTAGCTTCAAAATTAAAGCTATGGCTAATAATGACTTAACTTTTACTGGAGGGGCATTAGAATTTACAACAGAACAAGGGGTTCGCCATTTCGATGCTGATACTTACCTAAGGCCGCTGACGGAAACTGAAGTGGAGGAGGGAGTTGTAAATGTATATACCCCATATGGCTACGATTATGTAGTACTATGGGTATATGGATATGTTAATGATGGGTCATCATGGGGTGGAAGTTATACATTTTCGACTCCTCAGAAAATTCTTTATAATGAAGGTTCTGAGAATATCATAAATGTATATCCTACATATATTGATACATATGAAACATTAGCAGTAACAGATTCATATCCTGATGGTTGTACCGTCTGGACGCATGAAGATACCTTGATCAGAGGCAAAGAAAATAATGTGAAGTATTTTGCCGTATGTAATGAAGATAAAAGTGAAACTTTGAAGCGTGGTCTGAATACAGTCAATTTGCCTGGCACTCCGTCAGAAGATGGAGAAGTCGCTTTTGATGATGTGTCGGATGAATGTGATGAGGTTGAGCTTTTACTGGGTTGGTGTTCAGATTATGTCTTTTCCGATATAAATCTATATGATGTAAATGGTCGGAAGATAGAAAAATTATCTAAAACATTTTCTTTGTTAGATAAAGGCTCGCTGATTATTGAAGATGATTTTTTATTTTCAGATGCTGAGAGAGTTAATCTCTTGACGCTGTGTATTAATACACCTGACGAAGAAATTGATTCTATCAAGTTTCAAAGCTTAGCCGTTCCGACTGATTATGATACTGATGTGTATAGGACTGTTAATACTTTTTATGATGATTTATCTGGAAATACTTGCCCTTATCTTGATAGTGGGATATTTATTCCAAAAAATAATCAATTAATGGTTTCGTATAGTGTAGTAGGTTCTTCAGCATTTAATAATGTTGAGGCTACAATCGTTGAGGGATTTGGTAATACTAGCGGTTTTACAATCGTTGCTGAATAAATGAAATGAGGAATACAAGAGGATGCAATAAAGCATCCTCTTAATTTTTTGTCTAAAAAATATTATATATTGACTTTATTATAATTTTATATATAACTTAGATAATATTTTTACTATCATAATAAAACAAAAAATGTCAATAAAGAGTAATTTACTTTCTGCTTGATTATGAGCATCAATGGCTCTGTCTAATGTTTCTGCAGATACTTCGTTTTCAAATAATACAATAGATTTAATAAATAATACATGTGATTGAATATGTATTACTTTGAATAATACTAGTGAAGAAAATAAAATATCAGAAATAATTGTACAGGATAGATTTAATTCTCCTATTTTACAATTAGTTGATGATGAAAATGGTTTAATATGAGTATTAGCACTTACTTGATCTATAGATGCTTTTGAAACACTAGCATCAGCAGATGATTGAGATGATGATTTAAATGACGATACTGTATATATAGTTAGTACAACCAACCTTCTTACTAATAATATAGTTATGTTAGAGGCTGGTGATGGAAATAATTATGCAATTGATGTTGTAGATTATTTTTATTGACAAGATTTTAAACAAATTTTAGCTGCTCATCAAAGATTCTCTAATTCTACTTGATTTGGAAATAATATTTTATCTTGGGATTGAGAAAATCTTATGTTGAATATTGAAGGAAATAATTTTAGTAAAAAAGATATAGAAACATTAAGAATAGTATCAATAGGAGATATTGACTCAAAAAATGTATCTTTACAAAATATTGATTTACAAAAAATAGTATCAAAAGGGATAAGTGCTAATATAAATTTATGAAATTTAGATAATTCATTTATAGTATCAGCTTGAAATTGATTTAATTCTTTGGATTTAGAGTTTTGAGATAGCTTATCAGAAAGAGATTGATATAATTTTGAATACGCATCAGCTAAATTTAGAAACTTATTTAATGCAAGTGATAATATGTCTCAGTTTTCATTTACTTGAAAATTCACAAGCCTAAAAAGTATAAGCATGAGTGATTCAGCTGTTGATAAAGAATATACAGGTCTTAGTTGAGAAGTTTGATATTGAATAAAAAGTGAATTATCGGAAAATTTTACTTGATGAATTTGAGCTTCACTTCAATTTGCTAGACTATTTTGAGAGTGAGATGAAGAATTTGTAGATAATCAATATTGAAATGCTGCAACTACCTTCAAACTAGAACATAAAAATTGACTTAGCTGATATGCTACTTTTTGAATAGAGTGATGACCTGACAATGTTGATTTAAATCCTTATTATTGATTAAATGAAACAGGAGATTTGGTCCAAATATCGAATGATGATTTTGATAATGAAATAGCTATTTATAATACTAGTGAATTTTGATTATCATATAAATTTATTAATAAATCTGGATTCTCATGATCTTTAGTTATAAATACATGAAATAATGCATGGGATACTTATAATACTGTTGGATGATCAGTACAAAAATGAAAATTTTATTTAGATTTTAATGTATTGGATATAAAAGAAGATTTAAATAAAATAGCTAACACAAGAGAAATTTGATTAACAACATCATATTTTTGGAAAAATGCAAAACTAGCTATAGCCTTAAATAAGGATAAAAGCGACTATCATGAAGACTTAAATATTACCTGAAATGTATATATAAATTTTTAATTAAAAAAACTTTTGCATTTTTTTTTATATATATAGTATGTATATACTTTATATAAATTAAACTTAATTATCATGCAAAAATTTAATATGTCTAAATGAGTTAAATTGTTAATAACCACATTATTAATAGTAGTTTGAGTTAATAATGTTAATGCGACTTACATACAAAATCCTGATGGAATTTGATGAAATGAACTAAGATTATGGTTAGAATCTACTTCGTGAGTTACTGGTAATACAGATTGAGCTAAAATTAGTCTTTGGACTGATAAGTCATGAAATGGTTTTGATGTATCTCAAGACCAATTTATTAGTCAACCTACATATAGTGATAATACTACTTCAAATATAAATTTTTTACCAGTTGTTTCTTTTCCTACTAGTATTTTTACATACCTAGATTTTCATACAGGTTTTGATGTAAATTGGAACAATGATTATACATTAACTGCTGTTCTTAGAAATAATACATTTTCATGATGAACATTTGTTGAAACAATAACTTATGATGAGGCATTAAACTTAACTAAAACTTATTATAATTGAGTTAATCAATCATATGACCCAACAGCAACTTGATCAATAAACATTGGTGATTTTACGTCATCATGAACTTTTGCTGTATGATGATATGGTTATGAATTTGACCTAGCTGAAGTACTTGTGTATAATAAGGAATTACCAATAGAGGATATTCAAGTATTAGAATCATATTTAGCACTTAAATATTGAGTTGCTTTTGAATGAAATGAATCTCTATCTCATGATTATTATGATTCAAATAAAAATATAATTTGAGTTCTACATAGTAATACGGGTTTATGAACTACATCTAATTATTATTCATATTGATATTATGATACTAATTGAACTTATAGATACTCTACTCGCTATTTTTCTTTTAATACTACATGAATTGTTAGAGATGACGCTTTATGATTAAATGTAACAAAATCAAAAAATCAAAACTATGGTTACTGACTTGTAACAATAGAGAAAACTAATGCTTTAAATAATATGGAGCATTTACTTATATCTGATACTTGGTCATCAGTGGATTGGGATTTATTTGACGCACCTGTTTGATATAGTCTAGTCTCTAGAAGATGGTCTACTCAATGAACAAGTGATAACATAAAGCTTACTTTTGATGTGGATAATTTAGCTTTAAATATTCCAGCTCCAGTTGATGGTTCTAGTAATTATTATTTTATATATGATGCAGATTTAGATTGATTACTAGCTGATGAGTCACCACTTCCAATGTCTAATGACTGATGAGGAAATTATAGTATATCATGATTAAGTTTATCAGATAGACAAGATTTTACTATTGCTAGTTTATGAGAGTATAATTTTGCACCTAGAGTTATAAAAATAGATGATAGTAAATATTCTGATAGAATAGAACTTAATACTCTTACATGATCTGTTATTTGAAATTTATCTGTAGTAGATGAAAATTCTTTGGATACACATACTTATGCTTTGGTGGCTTGAACGGGTTCTGAAGATAATGCCTTTTTCTCTATTAGTTGAAATAGCTTAAGTGTAAATTTTTCTGCAGATTATGCTAATCCATTGGATGCTAACCTAAATAATGTATATAATATATTAGTTGAAGTTACTGATAATTGAGGTTTAACTTATCAAGATACTTTCTATATATATGTAAATCAAGGATATGCTCCTACTGACCTAACTATTGATGGTTTTGATGCTTTACATATAGATGAAAATAATTCATTATATTCTAATATTTGAACTCTTATTGCTACAGACCCTGATACTTCAGATACTCATTATTTCAACTTAGTAACTTGAACATGAGATGAAGATAATAATTTATTTTATGTAGATTATTGACCATGGTTAGAAACACAATTTGTAGCTGACTATGAAGTTCCTCAAGATGCTAACGGTGATAATACTTATAATATACGTGTTGAAACAACTGATGCAGAATGAAATAAATTTTCAAAAGCACTTACTATTGTTGTAGATAATGTTAACGAAACTAATGTTGCCCCTACAAATATATTAATTAATGGTTGAAGTTCTCCAACTATTGATGAGAATGAAGTAAATTGATTTGTATTTTGAAACTTATCAACTACAGATGCAAATACCTGAGATACACATAGTTATACATTAACATGATGAATAGGTTCTGATGATAATTGAGCAGTTACAATTTCTTGAACATCAGTATCACTAAATACTAGTCATGATTATGAAAATCCTGCAGATGCTGGTGCTGATAATATGTATGCTTTTAGAGTAAGTACTACAGATGCATTATGATTGACTTTTGAAAAAGCTTTTATTCTTAGTGTAAATGATGTTGCTGAGAGTAGTTCTCCTTATAATTTACAATTAAATTGATGAATTAGTGTTACAATTGATGAAAATACTCCATCTTGAACTAATATTTGAGCATTTACGAGTGATGATTTAAATGTTTGAGATGTACATACTTATTCTATAGTTGCTTGAACGTGAGATGAAGATAATGGATTATTCATTTTATCTTGAAATAATCTTCAACTTGCTTTTACTCCTGATTTTGAAATTGAGGCTGATGCCAATGTTGATAATACTTATAATATTAGAGTTAGAGCAACTGATAGTGATTCACTAACTACAGAAGCGGCATTTACTGTTGTTATTAATGATGTTAATGAGGCTATTAATAATGCTCCAACTGATATAAAAATCAATAATTTAGATACAATAAGTATTGATGAGAATATAACTAGTTGAACTAATATTTGAACTGTTTCAGTAATTGATCCTGATATTTGAAACACACATACTTATACTTTAGTTAATTGAATTTGAGATGAAGATAATTCTAATTTTACTTTAGTAGCTACTACTCTTTCTTTAGCAATAACTCCTGATTTTGAAAATCCTGTAGATGCTAATAATAATAATGTTCATAGAATTAGACTTAGAGTTACTGATAATTTTTGATTAAGTTTTGAAAAAACTTTCAATATAACTGTTAATGATATATTTGAAAATACTGCTCCAAGTGATTTAAAAATAGCTGGTTTAGATGCAATAGATATAGCTGAAAATACTTCTACATGAGCTAATGTATGAGCACTTTCGAATACTGATATAGATAATTCAGATACTCATACTTATTCCTTAGCAGTTTGAGCTTGAGATACTGATAATGGTCTTTTTAGAACTCATCTTGGTTCATTATTTATGGATTTTAAACCAGATTTTGAAAATCCAGTTGATACAGGTACAAACAACCAATATAATATTAGATTAAAAGTTACTGATAATAGTTGAGCAATTTTTGAAAAAGCATTTATTATATCTATTACTGATGTTTTTGAAAATACAGTGCCTACAGATACTAAAATAAATTCATTAAATGCAATTTCTGTAAATGAAAACATTACTTCATGATCTAATATATGAACATTATCAGTAGTTGATGGTGATATTTGAGACACATATACTTATTCATTATTAGCTTGAACTTGAGATGAAGATAATACACGTTTTACTATATCTTGAAATAGTCTTAGACTTGCATTTACACCAAACTTTGAATCTCCTATAGATTCTAATGCTAATAATATATATAATATAAGAATTAGAGTTACTGATAGTGGATGACTTACATTTGATAAAGCATTTACAGTTACTGTATTAGATGTAAATGAAACAGTTGTTACTAGTAGTTGAGGTGGATGATCATCATGATGAGGTGGATGAGGTTGAGCAAAAGTATGTAGACAAGTTGAATTAGTTTGTAGAACAGCTCGTGCTACTTCTACTAGATATAGAGTATATAGAGTAGAGTGAGCTTCTTGTTTAGCTGATTCTCTTTGAGATACTTGTGATCCTAAAACTTTTTGAACTGCAGATGCAGTTAAAGTTTCAAAAATAGCATTATATGTTTCTAAAAGTGAAAAAATTAATGAAATTGCAGTTAAGGTTGATGATATGATTAAAAAAGCTAAAAAACAAGCTGACGATGATATTATTATTATGAGAAATGATGTAGTAAAAATAATCGAAGAGTATTTAGAAATATTAAAAACTAAAAATAAAGCAAAAATTGCTAGTGCTAAAGAAAATCTAATAACAGAATTTAAAAAGTTTTTAGTTGAAGTTAAAAAGAAAAAAATTGTAATTGTAAAAGCTCCTAAACCTGTTGAAAAAACGGAAGACGAAGGAGTTGTAAAAGAAGAATGAGAGGAAGATGAAAGCTGAAAATATGTATCTCCTAATGATAGAATTAATGGTGTATGAGATAAACTAGATACACTTATTAAAGCAAAGAAGAAAGCTAATACTTGAACTATATTAGAAATGAGAAACTGACTGATGAAAGATTTAGAAGCTTATATGGTTTTATTACAAAGTAAAATCTCTGCTAGAACTAAAGCTATTCAGATAAAAATTTCTAAAAGAAATCTTATAAAAAAGATAAGAGCTTTTATGGCAGAAATTAAATAATAAGAAAAACTCTTTAGAATTTCTAAAGAGTTTTTTTAGTGTATTATTAGTAATATTTAATCAGTAAGTATTTAAATTAGATATTTCTTTACAAAATCAAAAAACTGCTTAAAATGTATATCTAAATATTTTAAATTATTAATTTAAAAAAATATGAAAAAAACAATAAATATCTTGTTAGTAATGCTAATCACTTTTCTTTTGTCGTCATGTGTAACTTCGCAAACAGATGTTAATCAAGCTAAACATGAGTTATGAATTATTGAATTAGAAGAAGATACTATCGATTCTTGAACTAATATTGATATGGAAATTGAAAAAGCTAAAGATGAAATAATTCAAGTCGATGAAATGTGAGAAGAAAAAAAAGAGGAAATTAAAAAATTTGAAATTATATCATTAACTGATGATCAATTTTTAGAATTTGATGATCTAACTAATGAAAATTTTCTTGATAGTGAGGTTGAAATTAAATGAAAAACTCTAGCTATTGTTGATAAAATAATAGTGACTTTTGTTAATGAAACGTCTGATTTTCCAGTTGATACTTATACTTTAAAACAATTTAGTTCATGAGACGAATCTTTTTTATATAGAGCTTTCTCTAGATATGAAACGTTAGATTATGGTAAAAATGTGTATGTATTTGAGGCACATTCATGAGTTAATGTAACTAAATTACAAATTATATTAAATGTAATTAAAGAAGAAGAAAAAGAAATTTCTGAAAAAGTAGAGGAAATATTTGAAGATGTTTCTTTAGATACGCTACCAGTGTCTTCTACTTTTTGAAATCCTACCTATTTATGAAGTGGGAAAGTATCGTATTCTGATCTAAAATGATTAGAAATTAAAAGAGATGTAAATTCAGATTTAACTTGTGATAATTTAACAAGTATTTTAGCTGATAAGTTAAATGGGTGGTTTTTTTGGAACACATGTCGTCCTATAGAAGCTGATGAGGGTATAAGTTTTTTTGTTATTAGATTAGATGGAGAAGATTATATATACGAAAAACATTATTATCTTTCTTATGAATGAATATATTGAGTACAAGAGTTAGAAACATGAACTTGAGTAACGGCTGATAATATATGAGAAAAAAATAGTGAGTTAAAGGAATGAAATAAAGATTTTTCTATTTTAAATGTGAGTGATGATTTATTTATACAAATTTTAAAATAATAATTAAACTATAAATATGAGAGTATTATTAAAAGTATCAGGGGAAGCATTATCTGGGGAAGAAGAGAAATGATTAGATTTTGTAATTCTAGATGAAGTATGAGAGCTTATAAAAAATTTAGTTATTCATAATATAGAGGTATGAATAGTTATTTGAGCCTGAAACTTTATTAGATGAGCTGAAATAGAAAAAATAAATATAGATAGATGTAATGCTGATAATATGTGAATGTTAGCTACAAATATTAATTCTATAGCTTTGTCTGATGTTCTTACTAGAAAGAACCTTGATGTAAAAGTTTTGAACTCTTTTTGAATAGATTGAATTGCTGAGAGATTTAATAAACCAAAGGCATTAAAAGATTTATCTAAATGAAAAGTTTTAATATTTTCTGGATGAACCTGAAATCCTTATTTCACTACTGATACAGCTTGAGTTTTAAGAGCCTTAGAAATAAACGCAGATCTAATGATAAAAGCTACAATGGTAGATTGAGTTTATGATAGGGATCCATTAAAATATCATGACGCAGAATTTATAAAAAATGCTACTTATGATGAAGTTTTAGCTAAAAATTTAAAAGTAATGGATATGACTGCTGTATCAATGGCAAAGGAGAATAATCTTACATTAAAAGTGGTTAGTCTTTACAAAAGTGAATCAATATTGAGGGCTATTTTATGAAATGATGAATGAAGTACTATTAGTTGATAAAAATCTTTTGACAAATCCTATCTTATCGATATGATATGCCAGCAATTTTTAGAAGATTATATACACCTTTTAAAAGTTAAATCAAATTAATTTAAATTAATATATAAAAAATCAAAATGTTAGGAAAATTAAAGAAAAGAAAAAGACTTAGAGTTCATGGTTTCCTTAAAAGAAGTTCATCTGTTTGAGGTAGAAATGTATTAAAAAACAGAAGAAGAAAAGGTAGACATCAATTAACTGTGTCTTATCCAAAAAGATATCAAGAAATTAATGGTAAACCAAAAATGCATATTATTGCATGAGGAACTGCAAGAAAATCACCTTTTGATGGAAAAGGGAATTATATTGTTAGAAAAAAATAATAACAAACATAGAAAATCGTGATTTCAAAAAGAAATAGATTATCAGAAAGAGAAGTAAAAAAGGTTTTGACTAGGTGAAAACCTTTTTTTTCTTATTGAATTGTTTTAAATTACATGAAAAATAAGCTTAATTACAATAGATATGCTATAGTAATATGATGAAAATCAGTTAATACTAATGTGTCTAGGAACTTTTTTAGAAGAACTTATTACGATATTGTTTCTGATAATTTAGAATCCAAGAATTGAATTGATTTTGTTTTTGTAGTTAAAAAGCAAACGAAATTGGACAAAAAGGATGAAAATAGTATAAATTCATTTAAGAAAGATATTAAATTTTTATTAAATAAAATATAGGAGGATGAAAAAATTTTTAGACATTTTATTAATAGTTTTACTTACAGTATTAGTTATTAATATATTTAGTGATAAAGGGGAAGTAAAACTAAATAATACACTTACATTTGAGTTTAGTGATAATGATTATACTATTCCTGCTTCTATATTAATAAATGTTGAAAATAATACTGCTGAAACTGTTAGTTTCAATACATGTAATGATATAGATATAAAATCTGCATGAGAAACTATTGTATTTTCAGATAGTTTCTGTAAAGATATTATTTTAGAATCAGCTTCTTGAACTATAATAGATTATTCTTCTGAATATAAACAGTTTCAAAATATATGAAACTATAACTTAAATGTATCATATTGAGAAAAAGAATATTTTGACCAATTTTTATTAGAAAATAGTTGATCATTTAAAAAAATATTTGTATGATTATTCTATGCTCCAATATATAATTTAATGATATTTTTACTTAGTTTCTTTTGATGAGTATTCTGATGGGCTATAGTGTCAATTACCGTAATTATTAGAATAGTTTTACTATTGCCTCAACATAAAATGATGCTTAGTCAGAAAAAACTTCAGGCAGTTCAACCAAAAATCAAAGAAATACAAGAAAAATATAAGTGAAATCAACAAATGCTTGGAATGAAACTTATGGAATTGTATAAAAAGGAAAAAGTAAATCCTATGGGTTCTTGTGGGCTATTACTTATTCAAATGCCAATATTATTGGTAATATATAATATTATATTATCTATAAAAGATCCTTCTAATTTCTTTTATACTTATGCCTTTTTAGCAGATTTTAAATTAGATTCTATAAAATTTGGTTTCTTTTGATTAGATTTATTAGCTTCTGGATGAATTGCGGGTGCTCTATTGGCTATAAGTGTTGCAACTGTTCAATTTTTTCAAATAAGATTATCTTTAGCTAATAAAAAAGATTCTGATTCAAAATGAGTTGTATTAGAAAAAAAGAAATGAAAAGACTGATATAGTCAATTTATGCCTGATCCTGAAGTAATGAATAAATTTATGCTATATTGAATGCCGGCAATGGTATGAATATTTACATTTACTTTATTCGCTTGAGTATGAGTGTATTGGGGGATATCAACATTATTTATGTTATTTCAACAATTAATTGTTAATAAAATAATAAAAAAGTAAAGTCGAAATGTTAAAAACTTTAGTAGTTTTTAACATTTTTATTAATATGTATATATTATTATTAAATTTTAAAACTATGACTAAAAAATTATTAGCTATTCTTTCTTTATTGGTTGTTTCTACTTCATCACTTTCTGCATATGAAGAAATTGAATGTAGTACAGATACAGTATTCTCAGAATATTCATGTAATCAATGTTTTACATGAGAATCTAAATCAGAATGAGATCTTTTAGGTCTACTAAGTGATGTATGGATGAATGTTACTGAAGTTCAAAAAATCTTATATAAAGAAGAACAATTAGACCCAGAAATGATTAGTTTAGATACAACTAATGTTACTTGGATAGAAACTCCTGATTCAAATGGTTTTTGGGAATATACTGATGAATTTAACGAATTATATAGTGATATAGAAGAATGATATATTCTAGATGCTGGTAAATCAGTAACATGGATTAAATCAAACTTATCTCATGCTTATAAATTAGAAAGAAATACTGCTGACGCAGGAGAAAACATTGGTTTACTTGTTTATCCTATATCTACTCATAATATATTAGCAGATGGGGAAATTACTATAGATAACTCTGAACATAAAGAATGTGTACTTTTTAAATCAGCTGAAGCAGGTGAAGAACCTGAAACTCCAGAAAGATTACCAGAAACTGGACCTTCAGAATTTATACTACTAGCAATTCTTGCTATGATTCTAGGGTTTGGAATAGTTAAATTTAGAACAAAGTCATAATAATAAATTAAAAGATAGATTTTTGAAAAATCTATCTTTTTTTGTCCAGAGAATTATAAATAATAAATAGTCAAGATGTTTTTTTTGAGTTTTTTATAATAAATATGATATTATATAAAGGTATATAAAAATATTAATTAATAATTTCATAGTTATGATACATATAGTAGCTCAATATAGACAACTTTTTTTAAATTTTGTAGTTAACTCTTTTGAAAATAAACCTTTCAGTGGAATGTCTGTACATGATAAAGTAAATTGATGAGTAACACCTGAGGATTTACAAAAATTTCTTGATTGAACTGATAAACCTTCAGAGAAGTCTAAAATTGAATATTCAAGAGGAGATTTTATGAATGAATTAAATGAAGTACTTAAAAATAAAGAAATTACACCTAATGATGCTGAAAATCTTTTATATGGTATTTCACGTTTAAAACAAAAAGGTGAAAAAATAAGATATAAAAAATCTAGTGTATTAATTTTGCGTGAGATGTGAGTTAGTTGATCTAAAGATTGATCATGGATGAGTGAAAAAAGCTTAATTAAAGAATTACAAAGTATTGTAGATTCAAAACTTATTTCTAGAGTTACTCCAAAAAATCCTGAGATAAAAAAACTTGATACTAAAAGAATAATAGAAAAAGCAGAAATTAAAAAAGATACTAAAAAAGAGACAAAAATTTTGAATGAAGAAGTGATTTCTACAGATGTATTTCGTAGAACATTAAGAAAATGATCAAGACCTGGTCCTGATATTATGGCTCTTCAAAAATTTTTAAATGTAAAAGTTACATCAAAATTTGATCAAGCAACAGTAGATGCATTAAAAACATATCAAGAAACTATTTACTGAAAATGACATAAATATGTAGATGGAGTATTATCAAAAAATGGTAAAACATTAAAAACAATAAAAAAATCATTAGATTATAAATGATCAGCTACAAATGTTTACACTAGAGAAGCTAGTTCAGTTCAAGTCAAAGAATCTGTAAACAAATCTATGTCTAGAATGGATGCTTTACAAAAATTAAATAAGAATAGTGATCAATTTTACAAAGCTTTAGAAGCTTATCATGATGGTTGATTTAGGGATAATATTGTATCAGATATGTGATCATTATTATGACATTTTAGAGAAGCTGTTTGATCTAATGAAGCTAGTGAATATTTTAAAAAAATGAAATGAATTAAAGAAGAAATTTCACAAAATGATGATAAATTTAATAACGAGTTAAATGAATTGTTAAAATTATGATTAAAAAATAATAAATTAGCGGATGGAACTGAATATACAGCTAGACAAAAAACTACAGCTAAATATATTGCTAGAGATGTAGTTATTTGAGCTGTTCTTTGAGATGTACCTTTATTTGATTTAAGATTAAATTTTGCAAAGAATCTAATCTCTCATGGTGTCCCTATGGATAAAGCCTTAGTTTTTAAAAATTGGGTAAAATGATGAATGGTTGATACACCTGATTATAGTCAAGAAAATTTAGATAATGTTTCTTGAAAAGATGCATTAGTTAGCCTTTGAAAGTTGAGATCAACTTTAACAGCATATGGCTTTAGTGCTAAAGAGATAGACTTTACATTAAATGGAGATTTGGAAAAATTAACAAATAAACAAAAAGAAACATTACAAACTATTATAAAAAATAGAATCATTCCTGACTTAGAAACTCTAAATATTGGATGATTTAACTTTATAGAAAGATGGTTTGATAATAAAGATAATCAAATAGAAAATAAATTAAAAAAATTAACTTGAAAAAAACATTTATTAGATATAAAGGCTACAAGAAAATTTAGTAATGCTAATGTAGAAAAATATGATGTAACATTAGAAAAAGTAGGTAAATTTTATATTTTAGAAGTGGATGATCATTGATCAAATACTAATAAAATATTTGATTCTATGCCTAGTGAAAGTGATATTACAAATTCAATTAATGAATATAATAAATGAGATAAAAAATCATACGCAGATTGATGGAATGAACCAAAATCTATTAGCACTTCTACAGATTTCTTAGATGACGAAAAAGAAATGAGAAATTTTGGAGTATTTAAAATATGAAATACATGAGCTCATATAATAAGAAGTTGAGAAAAATATAAGTATTTTACTCAAAAACCTAGTCAACAAGATATAGATAATGCAAATGATAATTTTGATAATGAATCTGATAATTGATTTGCAAATAATCTAGATCTAGCTTTAAACTCAGATTTATCTTTATCTGATATATTTGATGATATTTGATCAATTGTTAGCTTATTAGATGAACAACATAAAGAAGGATGATTTTTTGGAACTGAAGAATGACTTGAAAAAGGATTAAAAGATGTTAAATGAAAAATTGATTATTCTCAATGAATTCATGGTGAATATAAATTTGCAAAAAGAGCTATGAGTATACTTGAAAAAAAGAATACTACATTGTTTAAAAGATTTTCTATGTTATCAGTTTTTGAATCATCTGATGAATTTTTAAAAGCTTTTCCAACAAATGATGAAGTTAGGACTTCAATATTAATGCTGAACTCAGCAAATAATGACCATGAATATATAGATATACTACAAAATATAAATACAAATCCAAAAGTTAGAGAATATTTCGATATTGTATTAAATGCTAATAAAAATAATGCTTGAATGAAAGCATGGAAAGAATATAGAGTAAGTAATATTCCAAAATTTTCTGGATTAACTCGTATAAATGAAAGTTCTAAAAGAAAATTTAAGTATGGTCCTAAATTGGATATATCAAATGACTTAGGTTATAGTGTCAAAGAAATGAGAAAAGATATTTTAAGTCATTTAAAAGGAGAAACTACTTATCCAGAAAAGAGTAGTAAAGCAATGGATGTTTTATGAAATATCCTAGCTTGAATTATTGATAAACAGTGATTTACTGATATTACTTATGAAGATTTAGAAAATTCTATTGCTAATAATATGATTCCAGTTAATATTGAAACCTTTAGATGAAATTCTGCTATAAATACAGCTAAAACTATATGAAATTCAAATCATGATAATTCAAAATGAATTGATTATTTAATGGATACAAAATGAGACAAATTTGTATTAAAATCTACAATTGATAAAGAAATAACTTTATATACAAAGGATTGAAGAAAAGTAACAGCGACTAAAACATATACTATATATCTTAGACCAGAATGTTCTAACTTAATGATAATGCCTACATGAGTTAAATTATCAGAAAAGCTTACTACAGCAGATTTTAATATGGACGTATCAAGTCTTAAAACATATACTGTTCCAGTTACATTGAATTTACTTAAATCTGCTTTGGATGGGCTTGAAAGTTGAGAAGTAGCGTGAAGTAGAACTGTAGATGATGCTCCAATTGAAATTCCTATTGTTCCGAGCCAACCAAGTTTATAAAATATTAATTTATTATTAAAATATTTATGAAAAATATATTATATATATTAGTTATGATTCTTATTATTTCTTCTTGTTGAAAAGTTGATAATAATGATATTATATTGCCTGTTGATATTAATATGACAGGAGTAATAGATAATGAAATAGAGATTGAATCAGAAGATGATACAATTGTAATTCCAGAGGTTGAAAATCAACCAAATTATTAATTAAAAGAGAGAGATGAAAAATTTATTAAAAATAGTTGTATTTATATTTATTACATTATCTATGGCTAGTAGTGCTAATGCTATTAATGTAGGTATAACTAGTCATGAAACTACTAGTTGTCCATGAGATAATAATGATGTAACTTATTATATTTCTTGAAATTCTTATGAAAGATTTTTAGGTGATATGTTTTGGACGTCTGATGATAGATATATTTCTACGAACTCTGATGTTACTATTTGGTATTCAGATCCAAATTTATTATCAGGTTGTAATAGTTCATCTGATTGGTCAAGAATAAGTTCACTTTCACCTGGTTCTAATACTGAAGTATTGGCTTTATGAGCTAATTGTACATTTAATAAACCTACAGATAAAAATAATAGAACTTTACAATTTGTATATAATATAAAATATTATGATATCATATCTGGTTGAGGTGCTTCAATTTGAGATTGGGACCTTGCCTATTTTTTAAATACTACGGAAGCAAATGATAATACACCACATTTTTGATCATATACAAATGTTGGTTTTGATAATGAATTAACTCATGACAATGAATGTTTTAATGTAGAACTTAGGTATTGTTGAGATGAAATTAGAGAAGCTACGGAATGAGAACAATGTGATGACTGAAATAATATAAATTGAGATTGATGTAGTGCAACTTGTCAAACGGAACCAGTATGTAATAGCCTTACAGTTACTCCTGCTAGTTGATTACCAGGATTTAATACAGTTCTTAGCTGTAATTGAAATACTTCAACATATAGAATTGAAGTTGCAAATAATAATTGAACTATCATCGATTCTATTAATTCAAATTTTTGGAATTTATCATTTTCAGATGTATGAACTTATACAGCTACTTGTTATGTTGCTTGAATAACTAGCCCAGCATGTACTAAAACTATTACAGTTACTCCTCCGGCATGTACTGCATGAACAATTACATGAGTTCAAACTTCAGCAATAGATGGATCTATTCCATGACTATGTCCAATAAATACTACAGCGGCAAATTTTGTAGAAGTAGTAAATTGAACACTTTCAACTTATACATGGACATGTGATTGACTAGTATGATGAAATTGTAGTGCAAGTTATGATACTAATCCTGGTAACTGTACTGCTTGAACAATTACATGAGTACAGAATGATGCACTTGATGGTACTGAAACATGATATTGTTCTTCAGGAACTTTTTGAGATTTTTTAGCAACAGTAAATTGAATTACAACAAACTATACATGGTCTTGTGATTGAGAAACATGATGAACATGTAATGCAAGTTATTCTAATAATAATGGAGGTAATTGTATAGCTTGAACTACAAGTTGAGAGCAAAATTCTCCTATAAATTCAACAAATGTAGGATTATGTCCAGTATGACAAACTTCAGCAGATTTTTTATCTACACTAAATGGAACTATAACTAGTTATTCTTGGTCATGTGATTGAGAAGTATGATGAACATGTTGAGCTTATTATGATAGTTCTATAAATCATGTATGTGAAGCTTGAACGATAACTTGATTACAAACTTCTCGTGTTTATCAGACTAGTACAGGACTATGTCCAGTGTGACAAACTGCTTGAAATTTTGTAACAAGTGTATCATGAAATAGATCTAGTTATACATGGGGATGTAATTGATTATCATGATGAAATTGTAGTGCAAGTTATGTAAGTGGATGATGAACTAGTGCATGTATATCTTGAGGAGTTTCATGAACAGTTTCTAGTCGTATAGATGTAACTACACCAAATTTGTGTCCTACATGAGAAATTGCGAGATGATTTCAAGCTACATTAGTAGGAAATACAATAAATTATTTATGGACATGTAATTGAAGAAATTGAGGAAGTTGTCATGCTGATTATACAAGTGGATGAGGATGAGGAGGTTGAACATTTTGTTGAGATGGTTGATTACAAAGGCCTAATGATGATTCTATTTTAGAAGAATGTGATTTCTGATCTGGTACTTGGCCACTATGGTGTACTAGTTCTTGTCAAATTACAAATACTACAATGCCAAATTCTGGTCTATGAGAAATAACAATTCCATGAGGATGATCTTTTGATTTTTGACCAATTGATAATATTCTTATTTGAGTTTGAATGAATCCTTTTATAACTCATGATTTAATACCATTTGTTACAAATAATTCAAGTTATGATTTTTATCTTTCAAAATTGTGTGTAAAATGAATTTGAACTTCTGTATCTTGAGCTGAGGATTGTAGGTCTATAAGTTTTTTACCTGCAACTTGAACTTATACATTTAATTCTTATCCAATTATTAAGTGAATAAATAACTTTATTGATTGAACTTCATATTCAGATAATGAAATAAAAACTTATTTAGAAGATTCAAATTGAGATAGTTCATATAATGAAGCAATTTTAGATGTAAGAGTATCTAGACCTTCAATATCTACAGTTTGAGGATGAACTACTTATTTACAAGATACTTCGGATATAGCAAATATTAATAATGTAGCTGATAATGATACTGAAAATAAAAACTTTGTTTGAGTATGAGTAGATACTGGTGATAACTCAAGTTATTCCGATGATATAGATGATAGTGATTTAATAGATGAAGTAGTAGAAGAATGAGAAGATTATTCGTCAGGTGTTTTAGATGATGTAATAGTAACGGTTAGTAATTTATGACCTGGTACTATGAGTAATTTTGAAAGTTATAACTGAATAGCTAATGTAAATATATTAAAAGATTATGACTTTGATATCACTTGAGGACAATGAACTAGTTTTCCTTCTGGATCAAGAACATATATAATTGAAAATTGAGATTTAACTATAAGTGAAAATATAGAATTTTCTGACAATATAGCATTCATAGTTAAATGATGAAATATTATTATTAAAAATAATGTTACAAGAATTGATTGAACTTATATTACAATCTGAGATTCTATTGTTACATGATTATTTAAATGAGAAAGTTCTACTACAACAAATATATTATTAGTTAATGGTTCTCTATATTGAAACATTAATGATTTAATATCAAAAAGAACTTATGTTAAACAACAAAGCTCTGGTTTAATAGATGTTTGAACAATAGTAAGTTTTGGGTCTTCTTTATTTAGAAAACCAGCACCATTGATAACAACATTTATTAATGAATATCTAACAGCAGATAAAATTGCAAAATAAAAAAATGTGGAAATTTCCACATTTTTTTTTATACTATTTAAAATAAGAATATATTATTAGATAATAAATAAAGAATAAAAAATGAAAATAACAATTTTTTGACTTGCATGAAGTGGGACATCTACTGTATGAAAAGCCTTAGCAAAAGAATTAAGCTATGATTTTAAGTCTACTTGAAATATAATGAGGGAATGGGCAGAAGAAATGTGATTAAGCTTGTATGAATTTGAGGATAAAATTATTAAAACTGATAAATCTTTTGATAATAAATTGGATACAAAAGTAGTTAAATTTTGAGAGAATAATGATAATTTTATTTTTGAGAGTAGATTAGCGTGGAATTTTATTCCAGATTCTTTTAAAATATATTTAAAATGTGATGAAGATGAAAGATATAATAGAATACAAAAAAGAGAATGAATTAATCCAGAAATAGTAGAAAAAAATAAAAAAAGAGAAAGTGAACTGGTAGAAAGATACAAAATAGTTTATCCTGATATAAATTTCCCTCCTAAGGATGATGTTTTTGAATTAGTTATAGATGTAACTGATAAATTGCCAGAAAAGATAATAGAGCTTATTATAGAAAAACTAAATATGATAAAATAATTTATAACAAAATTTTTTACAATACCTTATATGAATTATTTAGTAAGTGTAAAAGAATTTCTTATATAAAATTATTTTATTATATTTAGAATATTAATCATTATTAAGTTAAATTTATGAAAATACATATTATTAGCATATTTCCTGAAAGTTTTGAGTCATATTTTTCTAGTTCAATTATTTGAAAAGCTAGTGAAAAATGACTTTTTAGTATAGAGTTACATAAATTGAATAATTTTTCAGAAGATAAATTTAAAAGAGTGGATAATAATGCATATGGTATGCATGGACAAGTAATTTCTGCAGAACCATTAAGTAAAGCTATAGAATATATTTTTAATGATGTATGATCTAAAATTCCTGTTATATATATGTCACCAAGTTGAGATTTATTGACTCAGGAAAAAATAGAAAATTATTATGAAGAATTAAATGGAGAATTTATTATCATTTGTGGTCATTATGAATGAATAGATGAGAGAATTATAGACATGTATGTAGATTACAAGATAAGTATAGGAGAATATGTGCTAAGTAGCTGAGAATTGTCTGCTAGCGTATTTTTAGATGCTTTAATTAGACATATACCAGGAGTATTATGAAATATAGAATCATTAAATGAGGATAGTTTTTCTAAAAGATTTGATAGACAAAAAGAGTATCCTGTGTATACTCGTCCAGAAGAATTCATGTGAAAAAAAGTCCCAGAAATATTACTTTCAGGGAATCACAAAGAGATAGAAAAATGGAAAAAAGAAAATTTAACTTAAAAATAAAAAAGTTAAATAATTATTAAACAAAATTTTTCGCAATACCTTATATGAATTACATAGTTAATGCTCAAAACTTATTATTAAAATTATTTAACTTTTTATGAATATAGACGTATCTAATATAATTGAAAAACTTTATGAGTGAGTAACTTTTGAAGTATTTATAAAGTTTGTGATTGTATATTTCTTTATTATTTGGATAGCTATTTTACTTTGGGTAATAAAAGATATTTCTAATAGAACTAGTAATACATTATTACAAATTATATCTATATTGGTTATATTATTTTTAACACCTTTTTGAATATTCATTTATCTTTTGATTAGACCAGGGAAGACCTTGTTTGAAAAATATTATGAAGAGATAGAGGAAAACTTAGATACATTTAATCAAATAATAGAAGATAAAACAAGACAATGTGAGGCTGAAGATCATTGTTTTAGTTGTGAAGAACCAATAAGTCATAACTTTAAATTTTGTCCAAAGTGTAAAACAGTCTTAAAAAGGGAATGTTTTCATTGTTCTAAATTATTATACTCTGATTGGAAAGTGTGTCCGTATTGTTGAAAAAAACAGAAAAAGTTAAAAATAAAAAAAGATGATTAAATCATCTTTTTTTATTTAGTAGTTTTTTTCTCTATTTCAAAGAAGCTATCAATTAATTTTCTATAAGCCATTCTTTGTCTTAGTTCTTCGTAATATTTATTACCAGGAACATATAACTCTTTCAATCTAGCTAGTACATCTTTTGAACCATAATTAGCAAGAATATTTTCTACTTCTACTTTTAATTCTTTATCTGTTACTTCAGTTTTTTCTGTTTCATTTAGTTTATGTAAAATTAATTCTCCTTGTAATCTTTTTAAGGCTACAGTTTTTACATTTTTTTCTTTATATGTTTCTTCATCCATTTTTAAGCTTTCTAGATAGTCTGATATTTTCATTCCATCTTTTGCTATGTTTTCTTTTATTTCAGAGTAAACTTTTTCTATTTGGTTTTTTAATAAACCATTACCTATTTCCATTTTAGTTACTTTTAGAAGTTCATCTATTAGTTTAGTTTCTTCATCTATTCTAGCATTTGATTCTTTAGTACCTGTTATTTCTTCTTTTATTAATTTTTTGAATCCATCTAAATCAAGTTTTTTACCTCTTAATTGCTCGATAAACTCAGGAGTAAATTCTGGTTTAACTGCTTTTTCTAATTTTTTAATATTTACTTTAAAACTAGTTTTTTTACCAGCAAAATCAGCGTTATGATAATCTTTTGGAAAATCAATTGGTAATACTAATTCATCACCTACTTTTGCTCAAGCAATTTGTTCTTCAAAACCAGGAACTAATATATTTGTTCCAAGTACAAGAGGGTATTCGACCATAGAAGTATTTTCTAGAACGTCTCCATTTTCAGAACCTTCTGTATCAATAGTTACTCTATCTCACATTTTAGCTTTTGCAGTTTTGCTTGTTGTTTCTTCAAATTTTGTAAATTTTGTTTCTATTTGTTCTAATGCAGTTTTAACTTCAGCAGCACTTACTGTAATTTTTTGTTTTTTAAGTTTAATTTTTCTATATTTTGAATCTATTTCTATAGTAGGGAATACTTCAATATGAATTTTGAATTTAAGAGGAGATTCAGAAATTATTTCTTTTATTTCAGCTTGTGCAACTGGCATTATTTTTTCTTTTCTAAGCGCTTCTCTATAAATACCATCGATTGCAAAATCAATAGACATTTTATTAATATATTCATCTCCATATTGTCTAACTAAAATATTTTCAGGTATTTTAGCTCATTTTCTAAATCATTTTATATCAGCATTTTTTTCTAAGTGTTCTAGGGCCTGTTTTCTATATTTTGCTACATTTTTAGCTTCTTCTTCTACTACTAATTCTACAATTGAATCTGGAAGTAAATTTTTCTCTATTTTCATGTGTCTTTTTTAAATTATAAATAACGCGAGGATTATATTAGTAATTGTATAAAAGGCAAGAAAAAAACAGGTCTAGATTAATCTAGACCTGTTTTTTAATCATAATAATTTCACATTCTATAATCATAATTTCAGATTTCATCATTATATTCATATATAATTCAATAGTCTTCGTATTGTTGAAAATCAACGGGAAGATAATCCATGAATCATTCATCAAATAATTCTTTTGCATTTATACTTGGTTCTCAATTTTTTGCTTGATATTTTTTATCAGCTCTTTCAATATATTCTAGATTAAGTTCACGAATTGCTTTGTTCAAATAATTTACACATTTAGTATCTGATAGAATATCATCCTCTTTTTCTTCAGAAAATTCTCAGTATATTTTTGTTCTAGTTTCTCAAATATTTTTTAATATCACTCAACTAAGAGGAACATTTTTATTTATAAATATTTCGGCTCCAGCTTGTTCTAGATCTCCAGCAAATTTTAAACAAAGTTCATCTTCAGTTTCAATAAATTTGGCTATATTTAAAAACATAAAATATGCTTTTTCTCTATCTCATCATTTTCATGACATTATAGCAGCCATTATTCTTGATCATGATAATCCATCTTCTATTGCACTAGCTATTTTATAATATAGAGCAGCCTCGTTTGGCTGATTTTTATAATAGTAGTATATATATGCTAGATAGTAGGGTATATTATATTCAGAACAAGGATCTTTATATTTTTCTTCTGTCCAAATTTTTTGAAGATTATTTTCATTTTTTATTAATTCAATTTTTTCTGGGTCACAGAAATTTTTAATTCATTTTAATCATAAACTTATTCATTCATCTATATTTCTTGTTTGCTCTTCATCTGATAATTCTTCATATCTTTGATTATAACTAGGCAACAATAATTGACCTATAGTATAAGGGTGTTCAAAATATGGATTTAATTCAGTAACTAAATCTAAAATTACATATAAATATTTTTTATATTCAGATCAAATAGCATTTCATCATATATATTGTATTGTTTCTAACCAATATATATCTGCTCTCAAGTTTTTATATCAAAATGAACTATTTACTGCAGCTTCCTTTGTTGGTAGATTTTCTGGATGCTCTATGAAACTTCTTTTGATTTCTATATGTTTAGTATAATTAAGTGAATTAACCTGATAAAAACCAATTATAGATAATATTAATAAACTTACAGTTATTAATCTCTTGTTTACTTTTTTCATTTTTTTATTTAATTTTTAAATATCATCACCATCAATATCGATAGTAAGTTTAGGTTGTTCTTTACAAATATATAGTCTTCTTTCTTTTCATTCTCATATACTTTTTGTAGAAATTGTTTTATCATTTAGATCTGAAACGAAAGAATGTATTTTTTTTCTTTCATATGCTCAATAGAATGGAAGACATGCATCTTTACCAGTTCTCTCCACATATGCTATTTCTTTTTTTATAAAATCGAATAATCTATCATCTTTAGTTTTCATATAGTCATTAATTTCTATATGAAGTTTAATTCTTTCTCAAAGCTTTTTTCAAGCCATTAATCTCAATATATTCTGTAGAGCATCTAGGTTCCTTCCGTGCGGTCATATAAGCATTCCAGAGTCTTCTGTTTTTATTTTCATATTGAAAATTTTTTTTTCTTCGCTATTTATTACTTCCAAAGAATCTATATTTATATTTAGTTTTTCAAAGAAGTCCAAGCCTAATGCCTTTATCTCGTTTTGCATATAATTTCTTTTATTGTATAAAACTATAAAAAGATTAATAAAAAAAAGTCTTTTTACAAGTTTTTATATTTTTTTGACTTTTATAAAAAAATACTTATTCTGTGCCAAAGATTTTCTTTATTTATTCAGTAACTTTAATAATGCCAGATAAAAAAATAGTAGATGATTATTATTCTCAAATTAATCCTTCATCTGATGATTCAAATAAAAAAGCTTTGTCTAAAAAACCAAAAATAGTAGCAAAGAAAAAAATAATTGTAAAAAAACCAAAAGTAACTCCTGTAAATGAAGCTACTCCTTCTTGAGATGTTAAAAATAATAATCCTGTTAAAAAAGTAGTTGTTTGAAAAGATTCCTTAAAGTCAAAATGATTTGTTCAAAGGATGGATATTGTAAAAAGACCAAATAACTGATGAGTTAAAAAAGAATGATCAGCTTGAAAAGACTGAGCAAGAGTCGATAATAAACCAAGAAAGTTTACTATAATCAAAAGATGAGATCCAAATTATGTAGATAGATCAAAGAAAAGAACAACTGCTTCTGAATGAAATGGTGTTAAATTCAAGCTAAGAGGAGCAAATGACTCTCAGGCAAAAAAATTTACTAATAATAAAAAATCAACAAAATGATCTAGTTTTGATGCGTCTAAAGATGCTAAAAAATCAAAATTAGCTTGATGAGATAGAAGAACAAGATGAAAATTTAATTTTGGAAGAGAACAAGAAGTAACATTCACAAGATCAAATAAAGTTAATAAAAAAGAAGAAAAAAATATTGAAGATATTAAACAAAATTTGGTAGATAGAAAATGAGAAACTGTTATAGTATCTGAATTTTTGACATTAAAGGAACTTTCAGAAAAAATTTGAACAGCATTACCAATGTTAATGGCTGAATTTATGAAAAACTGAATGATGGTTAATATAAATTCAAAAATTGATTTTGATTCAGCTTCTATTGTGGCTGAGGCATTTGAAGTTAAATTAGAAAAAGACGCATCAGGTGGAGCATCTGTTGAGGATATTATTACATGAGATATATCTGAATTATTAAAAGAAGATGATTCTTCTAAATTAAAACCTAGAGGGCCTGTTGTTTCGATTATGTGACATGTTGATCATGGTAAAACATCACTTTTGGATTATATTAGAAAAGCAAAAGTTGCTTCAGGTGAAGCTGGTTGAATCACGCAAAGTATATGAGCATATCAAGTAGAATTAGATAATTGAAAAATTACCTTTTTAGATACTCCATGACATGAAGCCTTTACTATAATGAGAGCTAGATGAGCAAAATTAACAGATATTGCTATTTTAGTGGTAGCTGCTGATGAATGAGTAAAACCTCAGACTATAGAATCAATTAATCATGCAAAAGAGGCGGGAATTCCTGTTATAGTTGCTATAAATAAGATGGATAAAGAATGAGCTAATCCAGATCATGTTAAATGACAATTATCAGAAAATGGTTTAACTCCTGAAGATTGGGGAGGAGATACTCCTATGGTTCCAGTTTCAGCACAAACAGGATTTTGAATTGAGGATTTATTAGAAATTATTCTTTTAGTTGCTGAAATGAAGGAATTAAAAGCAAATCCTGATAGATCTTGAATTGCTACTATTATAGAATCACATCTAGATAGTAAATTAGGTCCAGTTGCAACAGTTTTAGTTAATGCTTGAACAGTTAAAATGTGAGACAATATTGTATGTCAGGATTCTTGTTGAAAAATTAAAGTATTAAAAAATTATACTAATCATGGTGTGAAATTTGCATTTCCATGAGAACCAGTTTTAATTGTTTGATTAAATAGAGTTGTTGATGGTTGAGATATTTTACAAGTAGTTAATACTGTAGAATTAGCAAAACAAAAAGCAGAAGAATATAGAACAATATTAGCAAAACAAAAACTTGCTGGAGCTTCTTGATTAGCATTATTAATGTCAAAAATAAAGGCTTGAAACTTAAAACAATTAAAAGTAATATTAAAAGCTGATACAAATTGATCTCTAGAAGCGATTAGAGGTTCATTATTGAAATTATCTACTCCAGAGACAACAGTTGAGGTAATTCATGCATGAGTATGATCTATTTCTGAGGGGGATATAGTTATGGGGCAATGAAGTGAAGCAATACTTGTGTGATTTAATGTATGAGTATTACCGACTGCTAAATGAGTACTAGATTCATCATGAGTAGAATATATTAGTAGTGAAATAATCTATCATATTACAGAAAGAATTGAAAAAATTATTACCTGAATGCTTGATCCAAAAGAAATTGATATTGATCTTGGTAAAGCTAAAGTTTGAGGAGTCTTCTTTACATGAAAATGATTTATGATTCTTTGACTTAAAATTGAGGCAGATAATAAAATTGAAAATAATGCATTAGTAAGAGTTATTAGAAAGAAAAAAATGCTATGAGTTTGAAAAATAGAATCATTGAAAAGTTGAACACTAGAAGTAAAGGATTTAGAGTGACCAATTGAGTGTTGAATTAAATTTGTTTGAAATGTATCTGTTGAAGATGGAGATGATTTAGAAATTCATAAGGTTGAAATACAAAAATAGATAAATTGAGTCTATATTTTGTATTTTGCTTATTTTTGTGTTAATATATATGTAGTTATTATTAATAGTATAAATTATGTCTATTTTAGATTGAATAGAGATTCTCTCAGATTTATTAGAAACTGAAAGGGAAGAGCTATCAATGTTCTGTCAAGAAAAACATCTATCCGCATGAGATGTATTATTTAATGAGGAAGATGAGGCTTCGGCAATGTATATATTAAAAGAGTGAAATATTGAAATTTCTAGAAATATAGACTGAGAAAAAGTTATTCTATGAGAAGTGCATTCAGAAGAAATTTTATGAGAAATGGCTTTATTTTGAGATGTAAACAAAAGAATGGCTACTGCTACTGCATCTGAATCATGTGTATTGATAGTTATTTTATCATTTTCTATAAAGGAACTTACATATAAACATCCAGACTTACTATGAAAAATTAAAATGATAATTAATGATAGGATGATTAGCAATAAAAATAAATAATTATTCTAGTAATCAAAAATGAATTTTGTCAAAGCGAAATATTAAATTTTATTTAATATTTCGCTTTTTTATTTATAATAAAAATATCTTTAAAAAATGAGAGATTATAATTAGTAATTAAAGACTTCAATAGTCAATAATATCTAACAAAAAGAGGGGAAAGCAAAAAAACTTCAAAAAAGATTTGCATTTCATTCTTTTATACATATGATACCGGCACTTCGTAATTTTAATCGACTTTATTTATGTCAAATAAACAAGATAAAATAGAGGTAGAGTGAACAATTACAAAAGCTCTACCTGGCCTGGTTTTTGATATTCAATTACCAGAAGAGTTTTGATGATGAATTATTCAATGATATCTAAGTTGAAAAATGAGAAATAATTTTATAAAACTTATCGAATGAGATAAGGTATTAGTAGAATTATCACCTTATGATTTAACTAAGGGGAGAATAATCTTCAGGCAAAAATAGTTTTTATACTCAGTATAATGAGTTTAATTTAATTAATTTTTTTAATTATTTATGAAAGTAAGAGCTTCTGTAAAACCTATATGTGATAAATGTAAGGTTATAAAAAGAAAAGGTATTGTGAGAGTTATATGTGAAACTGCAAAACATAAACAAAGACAAGGTTAACATAAAACATTTAAAATATACTTTTAAACAAAATATTATTTAATATTTAATTATTAATTCGTATGGCAAGAATTTCTTGAGTAAATTTACCAAATGGTAAGCATGCAGAAATTGCATTAACTTATATATATGGTATTGGAAGAACTGCTGCTAATCTTATTTTAGCAAAAGTTAAAATTGAAAAAACAACAAAAATTGAAAAACTTTCTGAAGCTGATTTAGATAAAATCAGAGATGAAATAAAAGAAAATTATGTTGTTGAATGAGATCTTAGAAGATTGGTTTCTGGTAATATTAAAAGATTACAAGAAATAAATTGTTATAGAGGTCAAAGACATAGAAAGAGATTACCTGTTAGAGGACAAAGCACTAAAACTAATGCTAAGACTAGAAAAGGTAAATCTACAGCGGTAGCTGGTAAAAAGAAATAATAAATATATCTTAAGGATATATTAATACTTTATAAAAATATTTACATTAAATTATGGCTAAACCAACTGTAAAGAAAAGTAAAAAAACTAGACAAATAATTCCACATGGACAAGCTCATATTATGGCTTCGTTTAATAATACTATTGTTAGTATTACAGATGAAAAAGGTAATGTGTTAACTTGGTCTACTGGATGATCTGCTGGTTTTAAAGGTGCAAGAGAGTCTACTCCTTACGCTGCTCAAATTACTGCTGAGCAAGCAATGGAAAAAGCTAAAACTCTACATTCTGTTGAAACTGTTGACGTTTACGTTAAAGGAATCGGTATTTGAAGAGAACAAGCTATTAGAGGGTTAATATCAACTGGTGTTGAGCTTAGAGCTATATATGATGTTACTCCAATTCCACACAATGGGTGTAGAAAAAAGAAAGTTAGAAAATTATAATTCTTTCTTTAAATATATTAAAACAGATATTAACTTTAAAATTTTAAATTTAATTTAACATGAGGTACACTTGACCAAAGAAAAAACTTTGTAGAAGAGAAGGTGTTAATTTGTTTGGTACTGAAAAATATGATTTAAACAATTCTAAGAGAGCTCCTCTAAGATCTAGAAAATCGTCAGAATTCGGTACTCAATTAAGAAAAAAACAATTAGCAAAAAGAATGTTTTGATTATCTGAAAAACAATTCGTTTCTTATTTTAAGAAAGCACAAAAATCTACTGCTGAATGAACTACATGAGAAAAAATGTTAAAACTAATCGAATTAAGATTAGATAATGTAGTTTACAGAGCTAACTTCGCTAGAACTAGAATCCAATCTAGACAATTTGTAAGTCATGCTCATTTCACAGTTAATTGAGTGAAAGTAGATGTTCCATCTATTTCAGTTAAAATTTGAGATGTTATCGCTTTGAGAGATAAACTAAAAGAAAGTCCTTTATATAAATCTTTATTAGAAGAATTAGAAGAATTTTCAAAACAAAATAAAGGTAGCGTTTCTGGATGTAAATGGATAGAAGTAGATTCTAAAAAATTAACAATTACTATAACTGCTCTACCTACTAAAGAAGATTTCGAACAAATAATTGATATCCAAAAAATAGTAGAGTTTTATTCTAAATAGTTTAATTATTTTTGTAATCAATTTAAAATATGCATATTATACATAATACAATTGGGGTACCTAAAATCATACAAAAGGACTTAGAAAATAACTCAGCTTCTTTTACAGTATGACCATTACCTAAAGGTTATGGAGTAACGATTTGAAATTCTCTTAGAAGAACATTATTATCTTCTATACCTGGAACTAGAATAACTTGAATAAAAGTTGCATGAGTTAGTCATGAATATTCAACTCTTCCATGAGTTAAGGATAGTATTATTGATATTATACTTAATCTAAAAGGATTAGTTTTAAATAAAGCTGATACTGGAATTGAATGGTTAAAACTTTCAAAAAAGAAAGCATGAAAAGTTACTGCAGCTGATATAAAAGCTCCTGCTGGTATAGAAATCTTAAATAAAGATTTATATATCACAGAAATTGATCAAGATTGATTAGAACTGAATATAGATATAAGAGTTGAAAAATGAGTTTGATACTTAACTATTGAAGAACTAAAGGATAAAGAGGAAGATGTTGAAGTATTACTTGTTGATGCAAACTTCTCTCCGGTTGTAAATGTTAAATATAACATTGAACAAGCAAGATTTTGAGAAATGACTAATTTAGATTCTCTTGAAATGGTAGTTACAACAAATGGAGCAATTTCTCCAGTTGATGCAATTAAATTTTCATGAGATATGCTAACTTCATATTTTTCTATATTTAACGAAGATTCTTTACAAGTTGAATGACAATTCATTTCAAATGTAACCGAATTAATAAATAAAGAAAAAGAAGAGGTACAAGAAGAATTAGAAAAAGAAACTTATACTCCTATTGAAATTATGGGATTATCTCCTAGAACATTGAACGCGTTAATTAATTGAGATATACTTTCAATTGAAAAACTTACTAAATGTACTGAAACAAAACTTTCTTCTATCAAATGATTTGGTAAGAAAGCAATGACTGAGATAAGATCATCTCTTGCTGAAAGAGGATTAAAATTATTAGGGGATGATTAAGAATTCTATTTATAACTATTACACTTATTAAAAATGAGACATAGAGTTAGAAAAAATTTAAAGTTTAATAACAAAAGCTTCTCACATAGAGATCTTATGCAAAGAAACTTACTAACATCTTTTTTCATGCACAAATCAATTAAAACAACTGTAAAAAAAGCTAAATTAATAGTTCCTATGGTTGATAAATTAATTAATGTTGCTAATACTAAAGATGAAATGAATGCAATTAGATATGTAATGAAATATCTATTTACAAAAGAAGCTTCACTTGAATTATTCAAGAATGTTGCTCCAAAATATAAAGGAAATAAAACCTCTGGTTTTACAAGAGCTACTGCCGTTAATCTAAGAGATTGAGACAATGCTAAAATTGTAAAATTAGAACTAGTTTAATTTAATTACGTTTAATTTAATAGACATGAAAACTATTACTCCAACACAATTAAAAGGAGACGAAAGAAAATGGTATGTAATCGATGCTAAAGGTCAAACTTTAGGTAGATTAGCAACTCAACTTTCTGTTATTCTAAAAGGAAAAAACAAAGCATCGTTTGCTCCACATTTAGATAATGGTGATTACGTAGTTGTAACTAACTGTGATAAATTTAAAGTTACTTGAAAAAAAATGACTGATAAAATGTATTACAGACATACTGGTTACTTAGGTGGTCTTAAAGAAATATCTCTTGAAGATTTATTGGTTAAAAAACCTACTAAAGCATTAGAACTTGCTATTAGTGGAATGTTACCAAAAAATAAATTAAGAGCTGGAATGTTATCTAGATTGAAATTATTCACTTGAGATGATCATTCATATGTTGCTCAAAAACCAGAACTTATAAAATAATAAACTGTTATGGCAAATAAATACACTTATACTATTTGAAAAAGAAAAACTGCATCTGCTCAAGTAAAACTATTTGAGGGGAAAGGTGAGGATAAAGTTAATGGTAAAAAAATAACTGAATATATTACTAGATCAGATTTATTTGATACTATTTACTCTCCACTTAAACTTTGTAAAATAAAAGATAAATTTTATTTTGAAGTTGCAATTTCTGGTTCAGGAATCTCAGCTCAAGCTGAAGCTATTAGACATGGACTTGCTAGAAGCCTTGCTTCAAGTGATGAAGGGTTTAAAAAAGTTTTAAAAGCTGCTGGATTACTTACTAGAGATGCTAGAAAAGTGGAAAGAAAGAAACCTGGTAAACATAAAGCCAGAAAAGGAATGCAATGGTCAAAAAGATAATTTTTGACTTAAGTTATATTTTATATATAATCTTTGCGTTTTAAAAAATGAAATGAAAATTTCAATAATTTACTAACTATAATTGAAAAATGCCTACTATTAATCAATTAATTAAAAGAAAGAGAAAAACTCCATCTACTAAGAGTAAATCTCCTGCATTACAAATGACTAAAAATTCTATTAAGAAAACTACGTCTATAATGCCTGGAGGATGTCCTCAAAAAAGATGAGTTTGTGTTAAAGTAACTACTATGACACCTAAAAAACCAAATTCTGCCTTAAGAAAAGTTGCAAGAGTTAGATTAACTAATGGAATGGAAGTTAATGCATATATTGGTGGTGAAGGTCATAACTTACAAGAGCATTCTGTTGTTGCTATCAGAGGTGGTAGAGCAAAGGATTTACCATGAGTAAGATACCATGTTGTTAGATGAGTACTGGATTGTGAAGGTGTTCAAAACAGAAAACAAGGTAGATCATTATATGGTGCTAAAAAACCTAAATAGAAAATAAATCCATTTTAATTGGAAATTTTCGCGGAGTAAGCTCAACAATTGCTGAAAAAATCCGTATTTATTATTAATTGTTACAAAAACATGAAAATGAATCAAGATATGTCTATGATGGACAAATTTACTAACTATGTAATGTTCGATGGTAAAAAAAGTTTAGCTAAAAAAATTATGGCTGATACTTTTGAAGAAATTAAATCTAAAGGACAAAAAAATCCTGCTGCTATTTTTGATAAAGCTATAGAAAATATTCTTCCTAGAATTGAAGTTAGACCAAAGAGAGTTTGAGGTTCTATATATCAAGTTCCTCAAGAAGTAAAACCTAAAAGACAATTATTTTTAGCATCTAAATGGTTAATTGATGCTGCTAGAAGTAAAAAAGGTGCTGCTTTTTCTAAGTTTCTTGCTTGAGAGTTAATCGAAGCAGCTAATGAAACTGGTACTGCTTTTAAGAAAAAACTTGAAGTTTACAAGATGGCAGAAGCTAATAAAGCATTTGCTAGATTTGCAAAAAGATAGTAGAAAAAATATTTAATTATTAATTTTTAAAAAAGATGGCTCATAAGAAAGCTCAATGATCTACTAGTAATGGTAGAGATAGTAATGCCAAAAGACTTGGTGTGAAATTATTTGGGGGACAAAAAGCTATTTCAGGAAATATTATTGTTAAACAAAAAGGTAATAAATTCTGGCCAGCTCAAGGTGTTTCTCAATGAAGAGATTTTACTCTTTTCGCTACTTCTGAAGGAACTGTAAGTTTTTTCGAAAAGAAAAGAAAAAGATTTGATGGAAGAGTATACAAAGATACTTACGTTTCAGTTGTATAGTTATTAAATAATTCTTAGTTCTTAAATTAGATTTAAGACCTGGGAATTTTTTTTGTGCATAAAAAATCCCACATTCCATGTGGGCATTTAATCATGATTCCTTTCTTAGTAAATTAGAAGCGCTATCTCTGTATTCTGAGATAGAGGACAGTTATAGTTACTGTCTACGGCATTGTTATAAAAAAACAATAAGGTAAGCCTCTAATAAACAAAGTTAATCATAATGATAAATAAATAATAAACAATATAATTATTTTATAACATCTCCTGGATTTGTATAACAATCATTTTCTAATATTCTTCATGGCATAGATGAAGTATTGATTCATGTTTTACAATTATCTCATATTATTATTCATAATTTTTGTAATCATGTATCTACTAATTCTCATTTAATAGGAACTCTTATATTTGCTTTATCATGTCTAAGATTTGCAGTTAAAAATCATCAACCTAGGTTTATATTAGATCATAGTATAGAGTCTCAAACATAGCTTAAATGAGCTATATTTGTATTATCTCAAATGCTTGTATTCTTTATTTCTACTGCATTTCATATCCTACATGATTCTCAGATAGTAGTTCCATTTCTCAGGTATGTATTTGGTCATATATTAGAGTCTTTTCCTATATAACAGTTTCATTCTATGTAAGTACCAGATTTAAGGATAGCTCACTCTTCTAAAATGATATTTCATTTAATAGTTACTCATTCTTCAACTGTTCATTTTATATTAGATTTTGACAAGTTGTCCAAAAATTGTGCATTTGCTGTTAAAATGTCCCAAGGATATCATATATCAATAAACTCTCATTCTATCTCAAAAGCTTTGAAAGGGAACTGCTTAACAAACTCATTAATAGCGTCTGTTATTTCATATTCTCATCTTTTAGATATTTTAATATTTTTGACTATTTCAAATATTTTAGAATCAAATTTATAAATTCATAAGTTGGATAGGTTTCATATTTGTTCTATTTCTTTTGAATTTGGTTTTTCAACTATATTTAAAATATTATCATCATTATCTATTTTATATATTCAGTATTTTTCGGGATTTGATACCTTTTGTACTAATACTCAGTATCAATTAAAATTAACTAACTTTTCTATATCTTTATAATCAAATATACTATCTCAGTTCATAATAATTACATCCATATCCGATTCTATTCATTTTATAGCAGCTCATGTACCTTTTTCACTCGATTGTTCTTTATATGTTACTTTTACTCATTTATAAGTATTTCAAACTGCTTTTTTAATTAAATCTTGTTTATATTTAACTATTATTATTATTTCAGCCACGTGCTTATAAATAGATTCTAAATTATACTCTAATATAGTTTTTCAAAATATTTTAATAAGTGGCTTTGGAACGGTATTTGTTATGGGTTTTAAACGAGTTCATTCTCCTGCGGCTAATATAATTGCTTTCATATTTTTTGTATGTAATTAATATTTTTATTATTATAAACTAGCTTGAGTAAAAAGCAAAATTATATTAATTATTTTTTCACTATTTTTTAACATAAAAAATACTATTTTTACTTGATTACTAAGACATTATCAGTATATTTAATTAGTAATATTTTAAGTTATAAATAAGTTATAAATATGGCAGAAAATGAAAAATCAGAATTGGATAATGAACTAGAAGAAAACGAAAATTTAGAAGAACAAACTGAGTTGGATGTACCGACATGAATTGTATATAAATGAGATACAGATAGAAGTATAAGAAAAGAAATGGAAACTTGTTATCTTGATTATGCGATGAGTGTAATTGTTTCAAGAGCACTTCCAGATATAAGAGATGGTTTTAAACCAGTTCATAGAAGAATAATGTATTCTATGCATGAACAAGGATTAAAAGCTAGTGCAAAATTTAGAAAATCAGCAACAGTTGTCTGACATGTATTATGATCTTATCATCCACATGGTGATAGTTCTGTATATGAGGCTATGGTTAGAATGGCACAAGATTTTTCTCTTAGATACCCACTTGTAAATGGTCAGGGTAACTTTTGATCTATGGATGGCGATGGAGCTGCTGCATACAGATATACGGAAGCAAAAATGACTAAATTGGCAGAGTTTATGCTTGCTGATATAGAAAAAGAAACTGTTGATTTTAGAGATAATTTTGATACAACAAAACAAGAACCAACTGTTATGCCGACTAGAATTCCTAACTTACTTATGAACTGAGTAATGGGTATTGCAGTAGGTATGGCAACTAATATTCCTCCTCATAATTTAACAGAATTAATTGATGCAATAGAATTTTTATTAAAAGTTCCAAATCCTGAAGAAGTTACCGTTGAAGATTTAATGGGGTATGTTAAAGGTCCTGATTTTCCAACGGGTTGAATTGTTTATGATAAAGAAGCAATGTTAACTGCTTATTCTACAGGTAGAGGTTCAGTAAAAATGAGATGAATAGCTACTATAGAAGAGGGCAGAAAATGAAGAAATATAATCAATATATCAGAGATTCCATATGGTCTTAATAAATCTAGTTTAGTAGAAAAAATAGCTGATTTAGTTAGAGATAAAAAAATTGTTTGAATATCTGATTTAAGAGATGAATCAAATAAAGATTCAGTTAGAATTATAGTTGAACTTAAAAAAGATGCTTTTCCTAAAAAAGTATTAAATCTTTTATATAAACTTACTCAACTTCAAACAAGTTTTGGTTATAATATGATAGGTCTATGAGAAAGGGGAAGACAACCTAGATTATATAACTTAAAAGACTTCTTAGATGCATTTATAGTTCATAGAAAAGAAGTTGTAGAGAGAAGAACAATATATGAATTAAAAATTGCAGAAGCAAGAGCTCATATTTTAGAAGGTCTTAAAAAAGCACTTGATCATATTGATGAAATCATAAAAACTATTAAAGCAGCTGATACAAAAGATAATGCTAGAACAGCTTTAATAAAACAATTTGCTTTTACTCATATTCAAGCAGAAGCTATTTTAGAAATGAAGCTAAATAAATTAGCTGGTTTAGAAAGAAAAAAGCTTGAAGATGAATTAAATGAAAAATTACTTATAATATCTGATTTAAAAGATATTTTAGCAAAACCAGAAAGAATAGTTTCTATTATAATTGAAGAATTAGATGAAATTAAAGATAAATTTGGTGATGAAAGAAGAACTCAAGTAAATGCAGGTAAAATTTGAGAATTTAATGCAAAAGATACAATTCCAAATGAGGAAGTCTTCGTTGTATTAACTAAAAATTCTTATATAAAAAGATTAAAAGCAGATAGTTTTAGAACTCAAAGAAGAGGTGGTAAATGAGTAGCAACATGATCAAAAGCAGATGATGAGATTAAATTACTTATTTCTACACAAAATCATTCTGATTTGTTATATTTTACTACTCAAGGTAGAGTATTTACACTTCCAGCTTATGAAATACCAGAACAAAATAGAACTGCTAAATGACAACCAGTAATTAATTTTATAGGTCTACAAAAAAATGAAGAAGTAGCAGCTATTATGGATGTATCAAAAGAACATGGTAAATATTTATTCTTTGTTACAAAAAATGGTCAAGTTAAAAAACTTGAAATGGATCAAGTTCAAAATATTAGAGCAAACTGATTAAAGGTACTTTGAGTAAAAGATGATGATTCACTTTCTTGGGTAAAGACAACTACTTGAGATGATAGTATTTTTATTGCTACTAAAGAAGGTAAGGCTATTCAATTTTCAGAAGATGATGTTAGACCAATGGGTAGAGCAGCATCATGAGTAAGATGAATTAGATTAAAACCAGATGATAGAGTGGTTGAAGTTACTATTGTTTGAGAAAATGATATGTTTGTTTTTATTGTTACAGAAAATGGTATGTGAAAACTTACCTTAATTGATGAATATAGAAATCAAAAAAGATGAGGATCTTGAGTAAAAGCAATGGCTGTTACTGCAAAGACTGGTAAATTAATATCTGCTAATATGTTATCTGAAGAAGATAGAAAAATAGCAGAAATTATATTAATATCAAAATGATGACAAACTATTAGAATGACACTTAAATGAATTAGAAAAACTTCTAGAGTTACACAATGAGTAATTTTAACTAAGTTAAAACAGGCTTGAGATAAAGTTGTTAGGGCTTCAATCGTTAGAGATGGTGAAGATGCTGATGCATAATAAAAAAAGAGCTTTTAGCTCTTTTTTTATTATTTTAACCATTGATCTATTTCTTTTCAGTCAATTTTTATATCAAGCTTTAATTCTAATTTTTCAATTATATTTATTATTATATTAGTAATTCTTCAAGATCAGAAATTTTTTTTCAACCCTCTTAATAAAGATATAAAACTATTATTTGTTTCATCTTTTATTATTCAAAATGAATAAAAAATATATGTAAGTTTATTTATTTTCTTTCATTTAGCATTAAACGCATTTATTGAAAAAGAATTTCATTTACTCTTTTCTAAAATAGCATCTACTTCATCCTTAGTTTCTTTAACTCTTTTTCTATTTAGTTTGGATAATCATCAAGTTCCTTTTAATTCAGATTTATTTTTATCTTTTTGATTTTTTCAAGGTGTTTCTTCGTGTTTTCATCTTGGTTTCCATTTAAAAGTTTTTCTAAACATATTGCTTAAAGTTGTATTTGGAAAATCAAGTTCTAGTTCATTTTTGATTATTTTTTCGATTCATCTAAAATCTATTTGTCTTTCATAGTATAGATAGTATAGGTATTCAACTGGGTCTGCTCAGTTTTCATATCTGTTACTTAAAGCTGTTTTTAGATTTGCTAACCTGAGTTTAGGTTTGTTGTATCTTCAATTGAATTGCTTATTTTCATTAGTATGTTCATTCAAAAAATCATCCATATTTTTTATAAATCCATTAGTGTTTGGAAAATTTGGACAAAAAATCTCTTTGTTTATTTTTGTTATATAGTTTTTCATTTTTATTTACTTAATTCTCTAAATTTATTTGTTTGAAAATAAGCTCAACCTATTATTCATTTAGTTCTAAGGTAAGCTGTAAATTTATCTTCTCATTCTATATTAAAGGTTCTAGAATCACTTAATCATGAACTGATTCATGAAAATTCTCTTAATTTTTGTTCTACTGAATTTAGATTAGTTAAATTACTTTTTTCTTGTTCTCAAGGATTTTCTATATTTGAAATAAATGTTAATAATCTATTTCAAAACTTTCTTAATTCTTCATCTTTTATTGAATCACCATCGTTAGGATTTATATTTATATCTCAAATAGCTAGTAAAAGATTTTCTCTATGTTCCCACACTCATTCCAGATTTAATTTTTTGAAAAATTCATAAAAATTGATTAAATTTTCAGTTGCTTCTGGATTTCAAAGAGTAAGATTTTTTTCTTTTTCGGAAATAACTAATCATTCAATTTTTTCTCAGTTTTTTCATAATATATTATATTTTCATTCTCAAACTGGGGAGTAGCTATCTTCAGTAGGAGCATAATAATTATTAGAAGTATCACTAATTTTGTCTTGTTCTATATCATTATTTTCATCCTCATGTTCATCTAATTCTTCTTCATTGTTTTCTGTTTCAGAATTACTTTTTTCCATTTCTTCATATCAGTATCACTTGTAGTCTTTAACACTTTCAACTATATTAAAATTGTACTTCTTTTGTAGGTCTGTAAACCTTTTAATAGCTGGATCTATAGTTGATAATAAGTTTAGTGCATAGTATTCATCAGAATCTTTTATTAACGAGTCTTTTGTTGAATCTTTTAGTTTATTAAGTAGTTTTGTATATTCAGAATAATTAGAAAATATATCTGTTAATTGATCATAATCCCTTACTCATATATTTTTTAGTACATTAAAGTAATTTTTGTTATTTTTAAAAACTTGAACTACTCATTTAAATTGAGTTCTACTAGCTAGTAACTCTTTGGCTTGCACTTTATTATAGTCTAATATTATATTAATTCATTCTTTATCTGTTGTTCTTACTGCTTCTGTTTTAGCTATAATCTCTTCAATTTGCCCTAAATTTAAATTTTCTCAATCTTTATCTAAGATTTGATCATGTAATAATAAAACTAGTGAATGAACATCAAAATCATCATTTATTTCAAATTTTTCTGCAAAAAAACTATAAGCATCTTCTCAGTTTTCTGTTGTAAATCAATCTAAAGAGCTTTTTAAAATATCTAGATTTATATTAGAATCTATATTTTTTACTTTTTCACCATCATGGGGATTAATGCTTGTTTTCTCTTGAGAGCTATTTTTTAAATTATCTAATGTTTCTAATAATTGTTTTAATCAATTTATAATATCTCAGCTTTCAGCTAATTTTTCTTGAATTTCTTTTTCAGCTGGGGATTGATTTAATTCATCTGTATCTAGTGAAAATAAACTATCATCTCAGTTTTCATAACGTCAAATAAGCTCTTTGATACTGTCTGTATCAAAAGTTTGTAACTCTTCTTGGCTTATATTATCTGTTATATTTTCTGGCATTTTTAAAAATTTAGTAGTGTATTTAATTCTTTTTCCTGTTCTAGTTTTTCATTAGATTCTTCTTGTTTAACTTTTATCATTTTTTCTTTTATCTTTATATTTTTTAACTCTTCTATTAATCATAAGTGCTCTTTATATTTTTTATCTAGTAAGTCATAAATTAATTTATAATTTCATGTTTTTAGAAAATTTAATAATTGTTCTAGCTCGTTTAAAGTAAGCAATTTTATACTTTGCTTTATAGGTAGTTGTATAGATTTATTCTCGATATAAATTAATATATTTAGAACTTCATCCTCTATTATTTTTCTAGTAGTGTTCATATATATTATTTAATATTTTCTCTTAGCTTATGTATATTGAAATATGCTCATCATATAATTCAAAATTGCCTAAGCGAGTACTTAAAAGGATCTTCTCATTCTATTCATTTTGTAGTATTATCACTCATAGATGATAGAGCTCATGAAAATTTTCTTAGCTCATTCTTCATTCAGTCTATATTAGATTTTTGTGAATACTCAGCATTGTTTTTTTGTTTTTTATTGTTCAAATTATTTACAATAGAGATAATAGAGTTTCAAAATTTTAGTAATTCTGCTTTTGATACAGAGTCTTTATCATTAAAATTTATATTCCTATTTCATATACTTATAGCTATTTCTTCTCTATATTCCCAAACTGATTCTAGATTTAATTCTCTGAAAAATTCATAAAAATTGATTAAGTTTTCAGTTGCTTCAGGATTTCATTCTATAATTTTCTTTTCTTTTTCTGATATAATTAGTCATTCAATAATTTCTCAACTTTCTGTTTGTAAAGAATATGATCACTTAGAAATTTCAACTGGTTTATAATTTATTTCTGAAGTCGAATTCGATACAGATGGAATATCAATATTTTCGTCGTTAAAATACTTAGATAATTTAGGGGATTTATTTACTATTTCTTGAATAGCTGCTTCTCTTCATTTTTCTTCTACTAAAATAGAATATTCATTAACTTCTTTTGATGTTAAATTATTTGATACATATTGAATTCTTTCAGCTAATTGTATTTCTTGATTTATTTGTGCAAATGCTTGTTTAGAATAATCTGTAGGATTATCGTTCATTTGTTTTAGAACTTGTTTTTTTTCTTCTAAATTTGCTCATGTAATGGCTGAAGCTAAGTTTTGAAATTCATTATCACTTAGTTTTTTATTTTTGTTGTCTAAATATTGAGATATATTATCACTTTCTATAAATCTTTGTAATTCTTTATCAGTAAATGCTCTTAAATCAAATGAACATGGTTCTTCTCAAGGTGTATTTAAAATTTTTATTCATTCTTTAAGTATAAATAATGAAAATTTTTCTATTTCTATTTTTAATTCTTCTGGAATTTGTCATTCTATTCTAGATTTAATAATATTTGTAGTAGTTTCTATAGCTTTTTCTTCTCAAATTTTATTAATTAATTCAACTTGAGCTATAGTTAATATTTTTTCAAATTTTTTTCTATCTTTTAATTTTGGTAAATTAGGACAAGATTTTGAATATTTTTCTGTAAAATTTTGTAATTTATTTATTGATACATTTCATATACTTGTAGGTAATTTATCTTCTGAAATATTTATAACTAATAAAGGATTTTCTATTATATCAGAAAAATTTATAACTTTTTCAATTATTTTTTCAAATCAAGCATCTTTAAGCATATTTTTAGCAATGGTATCTTTTGTTTTTTTCCATAAATATTTTAAATCTTTTGTTTTTTCTGATCAAAATTTTTCTATTAAAATATTTTTAGTAATTCATCAGTTTTCATTTAAATACATGATATAGTTAGCTATCTCACGAGAGTTTATGTCTTTTAATTTGAGACTTGGTTCTTGAAGTTTTGATTCAAAATCACTTATTTTAGTTATGTAGTTTCAAATTTCTTTGTTGAATCATTTTACATATCAGTTTCAGAATCATAAATCTGGACCTCATAGTATTTCATCTATTAATTCATCCTGAGAAGTATTTAAATCTGTAGTGTCTATTCATACTGAATCTAACAAATCACTGGTAATTCATACTGTTTCTGGTATAAATGCTAGTTTATCAAATACTGAATGTTCTTTTGAATCTCCACTAAGTTTATTTAATTGAGTTAATTCTAGTTTTATTAGATTTAGCTCGTTTTGAGTTATTGAGTTGTCATTTTTAAAACTATCGATTGCAGTTTGTCTTATTTCTTCATATTCTTTTTTAATTTCATCCGTATCTTTTCATTTTTCTTCTGCTAAATTGATTATATTATCTGCATCTTTAAGCACCTGAATGGTCTCTTTTCTTATTTCTTCAGATGTTGAATCAGATTCAGTTATTTGTTTTTGTATTTGTTCACTAGACATAGTGTTTATTTTTATAGTATATTTGTATTATTTTATCATAAAAATTCATATTTTTCAAAAAACTAATATGTAACTTGAAAAAAAATAGTTTTTTATTATGATAGAGCCGATATTATAACTAATATAGAGAGTAAATATGAATATTAAAAGTAGCGAAATAAGACAGAAATATCTTGATTTTTTTAAGTCTAAAAATCATGCTATAATTCCATCTGCATCGGTTGTACCAGAAAATGATCCAACTGTGCTTTTTAATACTGCTGGGATGCAACCATTAGTACCTTATTTAATGGGAGAAAAACATCCTTCAGGTAAAAGGTTAGTAGATTCACAAAAATGTATTAGGACTGGTGATATAGAAGAGGTGGGTGATAATTCTCATCTTACATTTTTCGAGATGTTAGGGAACTGGTCTCTTTGAGATTATTTTAAAAAAGAATCAATTGCTTATTCTTGGGAATTTTTAACTTCTAAAGATTGCTTAGCTCTTGACCCTAAAAAAATAGCTGTTACAGTTTTTGAAGGTGACAAAGATGCTCCAAGAGATGAAGAATCGGCTGATATTTGGTCTAATGTGTGAATGCCTAAAGATAGAATTTCGTATCTTCCTGCTTCAGAAAATTGGTGGGCTGCTGGTCCAACTGGACCATGCTGACCTGATTCAGAAATATTTTATTGGGTCGGTGAGTGAGAATTTCCGCCTAAGTGATCAAATGTAGAAAATGATGAAGATAATTGGATGGAAATCTGGAATAATGTATTCATGGAATACAATAGATTGGAAGATGGTAGTTTAGAAAAATTACCAAATCAAAATGTAGATACCGGTATGGGACTTGAAAGAATTACTACTGTATTGAACTGAGAAGTTTCTGTTTATCATACTGATATTTTTGAAGCAATAATAAATAAGGTAGTTGAGCTTTTGTGAGTAGAAAAGGGTATTGATAAGAGAAATTCAATTAGAGTAATTGCTGATCATTCTAGAACCGCAGCAGTTATGATTAGTGATTGAGTTTTACCTTCAAATGTAGATCAAGGTTATGTTCTTAGAAGACTTATTAGAATCGCTATTAGAAAAGCTTATAGCTTGGATTTTAAATGAGAATTTTTATATAAAGTAGCTGATGTTGTTATTGAAAAACTATGAGAAGCTTATCCTCATATGATAGAAAAGAAAAATGAAATAATATCTGAAATATTAAAAGAAGAAAAACAATTTTGAGAGACTTTAGAAAAGTGAATGAAAGAATTCAATAAACTTTTGGAGGGTTTTAAAATAGCAAAAGAAAGATCATGAGTTGAAATAACAAATATTTCATGAGACAAAGCTTTTAAGCTCTATGATACTTATGGATTTCCCCTTGAAATGACTATGGAATTAGCGCACGAAAATGGGTTAACAGTTTGAGTTGAATGATTTGAGGTGGCACATAAAAAACATCAAGAATTATCTAGAGCATGAGCTGAACAAAAATTTAAATGAGGATTAGCTGATGATAGTGAAGCAACAACAGCATTGCATAGTGCTACACATTTAATGTTAGCATGATTAAACGATGTATTAGGATGAGGAATCTCTCAAAAATGATCTAATATTACTCCTGAAAGATTGAGATTTGATTTTAATTTTGATAGAAAAGTTGAAAGAGATGAGCTTGATAAAGTGGAAGAATATGTAAATGAAGCAATTAAAAAATGATGTATAGTTGATTTGTCTAATATGGATAAGCAAGAGGCTAAAGAATCATGAGTAGAATGAAGCTTTTGGGAAAAATATCCTGATGTAGTAAAGGTATACAGTTTTCAATCAGCTGATGGAAAGGTGTATTCTAAAGAATTATGCTGAGGTCCTCATGTAGAAAATACAAATACAATGTGAAAGTTTAAGATAAAAAAAGAACAAGCAAGTAGTAGGTGAGTTAGAAGAATAAAAGCGGTTTTAATTAATGATTAATATATATTATTTATGTTAAAAAAATCAAATAAATTGAAAGTGTATTTAACTTGTCCTAATGATTTTGTAGAGCAAGTTAAAAAAGCTATTTGAGACGCTTGAGGGGCTAAAATGTGAAATTATTCTTATTGTTTTTTTGTATCTGATTGAAAATGATATTTTACACCTGAAAAGTGAGCCCATCCTAATATTTGAGAGCTTTGAAAAGCTGAAATAGTAGATGAAAAAATGATAGAATTTATGTGTGAAAGTGATGTGATAGAACAGGTAGTTAAAGAAATAAAAAGAGTTCATCCATATGAGGAAATAGGTATTGATATCCAAGAATTACTTGAGATATAATTTAATTTGAAAAATCTATATTTAATAAAAATGAATACAAAAGAGAAAATAAATATTACAACAATAGGTTGATGAAAAGGGAGTTATTGAATATTATCCTCTATAAGAGATAATGATGATTATAATATTTCCGCTATTATTTCTATGTCTGATAGTGGATGATCTACTGGAGTATTAAGAGATGAATTTTGAGTTTTACCGCCATGAGATGTACGTAGATGAGTTATGGCATTATCAAAAGAACATGAAATAGTTAAGCAGCTTTTTGATTATAGATATGACAAAGAATGCTCAGTATGAGGTCATAATTTATGAAATTTACTTATAACTGCAATGGCAGATATAACAGGTAGTTTTGATAAATGATTAAAACAGATTTCAAAAATGTTTAGAGTAAAGGGGAGAGTTATTCCGGTGACTTTAGAATTATCACATTTAAATGTTGAACTAGAGGATAAGACCATAGTTGAAAGTGAAACAAATATAGATTTAAAGTTAGATGAGAATTCATCTCCAATAAAAAAAGCCTATTTAACACCAGAAGTAAATGCAAATAATAAGGCTGTAAAAGCACTTGATAAATCTGACGTTATAATTATTTCTTTTTGAGATATTTATACTTCTATAGTTCCAAATTTACTTGTAAAAGGTATAAAGGAAGCTATTAAGGCTAATAAAAAAGCTAAAGTTGTATATTTCTGTAATCTTATGACAAAGCCGTGAGAAACTACTAATTTTGAGGCTATAGACTTTGTAAATGTAATTGAAAAATATTTGTGAGAGGGGATTATTGATTTTGTAATAGTAAATAACTGATATATCTCTGAAAGAGTAGCTGAAAAATATAAATCTTTAGAAAAAAAGAGTCCAGTTAAGGTAAAAAACCACGAACTTTTTAAGAATAAATCTTATAAGGTTATGGAAGCTGATTTACTTCATGAACATGATTGTGTTAGACATAGTTATGATAAGATTTCAAAAGTAATAGATAAACTTATAAGAAAAACTGTCAGATAAAAAGCTATAATATAAAATTATGGCTTTTTATATTAATTAGTAAATATTGACAAACTATAATTTATATATATTGTTAATATATCTTACTTAACAAAAGGTAATGATTTAAAGTGAAAGTATTAATAGTTTTTATTAAAATCTGTATGTATTGTTCAGTTACGGCATTTTTTGTAACTAGTTCATATATATCAATAAAAATTTATGATTTGGTTCTAATAAAGTTACCATATTATGAAAGTTTGTGGGAAGGGGGTTTTAGGACTGTCGAGAGTGTAGAAAAAGTATCTACTGCACTTTACCTGACAATTCCAGAACTCTCTAAAGAGGTTGCAAAAATAAGTACTTCTATGAAAACCATAGAGCAATCAATGGTTCGAATGGATTATTCTATTGGAACGATTTCTTTTACAATTTCCAATCAAATGGGACATATGAACAATCAAATGGGACAACTCAATGATAGTTTCCATCCTATGGGAATGATGAAAAAAATGATGTTTTGGTGAAAATAAGTATTGATAAATATCTTGTTTTCTAATTTTAAAAAAGGGACCTAAAAGGCCCCTTTTTTTATGTAAAATTATCTAATTTTTTTTCTAATTCTCTTAATTCTCTCTCTTCTTTTGCAAACTCTCAATTCTCTTTTGCCTGTTTAAGTTTTTCTTCTGCCATTATTTGAGCTATTTTCATATCACTAACATATTTAGCAACTTGAGCTTTGGTCATTTTAGCATTTGATCCTCCTGGTGCAAGTTCTGACATAATATATTAAAAATTAGTTAAATATTATAATTCTTTTCTTTCTCTTAGAGCGTTAACTATTGTTATGTTATCTGCATATTCTATATAACCAGATGAAAGTCATCTAGATAATTTTGTGACTTTTGTTTTGTATTTTAGACCTCTTTTTTCTATTTCCTCAGTTATATAACTACTTGTGGCTTCTCATTCAATATTTGGATTTGTTGCTAGAATTAGTTCTAGTTTATCATCTGAATTTTCTATTTTTTTAAATAATGATTCAAAATGTAAATCTCATATAAAAACTCAATTAATGGGGGATATTGCTCATCCGAGTATATGGTAAACTCATTTATATCATCTAGATTCTTCTAGTGTTATCATATCTAGATATTCTTCAACTATGGCTATAGTTCATTTATCTCTTGATTCTGATGAACAAATATTGCATGTATCTCTTGATATATCTGTAAGTGAATGACATGTATTACAAAAATGGACCTTATCTTTTATATTAAGTAAATTATCACTTAAATTGTCTATAAAGTTTTTATTCGAGTTTAATAGGAAAAAAGCTAATTTTGTAGCTGATTTTTCTCCTACTCAGGGAAGATAACTTATTGAATTAATTAGTTCTTTTAATGCTTCAGGCAAAACTTAAAATTTAAGAATAAGGATTTAATCAATTTTAATCACTTATTAATATTTGTAAATAAAAAAGCTATAAATATTAGTATTATATTTAAAATAATTATCAGAAATAGTAAAGTTGTTATTTTAAGAATAATTGGATTTATTATTTATATAAGTATTATTAATATAGTTAATTATAAATTAATATAATTTTATGAAAATACAAAAAATAAAATCTAATAACTCTTTAGCTTTCACATTAGTAGAACTGATAGTAGTAATAACTATTTTAGCTATTTTGGGTACAATTGCATTCATAAGTTTACAATGATATAGTAGTGATGCTAGGGATAGCGCTAGGATATCTGATGTAAATAACATGAAAACAAGTTTAGAATTATTCCATCTTAATTCTTGAAGATATCCTTTCCCAGATAATTCAGAGAATGTAACTTATAGTTGATGAACAGTAATTGTATGGAAACAATGAACACTTTGAGACACAGTTACAAGCCAATTATCAAAAAATCTAAATAAAAAACCATTAGATCCTTTATATGAAAAGGAATATATATATTCTGTAGTTGAGAATGCTAATGAATATCAAATATTGTCTGTATTTGAGTCAGACTTACAGGCAAATAATTTGTTATTAAATAATGTAAATGCATTAGATAATTCAAATGTAAGATTGGATGGTATATATAATTGATTATATATAAAGACTACGAACTATATAATACCGTCGCCAAGTATAGTAACATCACTTAATCCAGCTTGATTGGATTTTAGTATAGCAACTATTGGGTCACAAGTAACAGATGGGGGGACAAATATTCCAAATATATGAACAACTAAAGTCGTTCAGTCAACATGAGCATTAGTATTTAATGCTTTTGAAGTCTATGAATGAGTTTTAGATAAGAATTCAGATATAGGTTCATATGTATCAGCATATAATGTATTATTAAATACATATAGTTGATCAAGTATAATAAGCGATTGAGTAGTAAATGAATTATTAGTACAATCTAATGATGAAGAGAAGATAAATTTTGTAAATAGAGCAATATTAAAAAATAATAATAGTGTGGTAATATCTGATTGGAGAGATATTGATTCAAACTGTGATAAACCTGATGTAGTAATTTGAACACAAACTTGGGCATGATGTAATTCTACAATATGAAATTGATTAGAATATGGTAAAAATGATAATTGAACAGATGGAATAATAGATACTTGTTATAAGGCTTATGATGCGGTTACTAGTATCACTGCTGATTGTGTTATAGATAGTGTTGATATGGCTAGTAATACAAAGGCAAATACATGGTTTACTTGATCTAATATTGATTGAGATATAGAATTTGGTAGTATATGGTGAAAAAATTATACATGAGGAAATGCTGCAAGTGCTTGTATTTTTTGATATCATCTACCTACAGATGCTGAACTTGAATATGCTGAAGAATATTTGATAGTAGCTGACTGATGAGCTCCAGATTGTAGAGTATCTGATAACTGGAATTGTGATTGAACTGGTTGGAAACTACATTCTACTACAAATAGTACAAATAATATGGTAGAAAAATTAAAATTACCTTTATCTGGTTTTCGTGATACTGATAGTACTTCATATAAACATCGTGGTTTTCGTATTGCATTATGGTCTTCTACTACTGATATTAATGATGATCAAACAGGTAGATTATTTGGTTCAAGTACAGAGGGAATATGGCGTTCATTTTGGCCTAAAACTTATGCATTTAATGTTCGTTGTATAGAAGATTAGTATATTAAATAATAAAAAAACCTGAAATATTTCAGGTTTTTTTATTTTTAATAATTGTATACATATTGTACATCATCTCTTATTACTAAGAAGTCTGTATCTCAAACTCTTTCCATATTCTGTAAATCATCATCTCAAAGTATTGTAGACAAGCTTTCTAGTTCTGCTATTTGTACATCAAGTAGTTCTTTTTCCATTAATAGAGTCTTTTTTTCAATTTCTAATTCTCTTATATTATAACCTTTTGTAGCATTTACATTTAGTATCCAAACGTAATATAATAATAGTAAAGATATTAATGATAATAATGCAATATAGGTTGATGTGATTCAGAAGTTAAATTTTTCTTTTTCTTTTTTTCTTCTAGAGAAATAGCTTTTTTTAAATTCTTTGTTTGTAATAGTTGAACTCACGTAATAATAAGATTATGGAATATAGATATTAGATTATTTTTTCAGCACATCTAGCTTTAGCGCTTCTACTTCTAGGGTTATCTTTTATTTCTTTATCAGTTGGTATTATTGGTTTTTTTGTTATTAATTTTATACATTTTGTATGTCCACAACTACATATCATATCTCTACATATACAGTCTTTTGTTTCTAGTTTGAATAGTTGTTTTACTATTCTGTCTTCTAGGGAGTGGAAACTTATTACAAATATTTTTCCATTTTTATCTAGTAATTGTATAGCATCTTTTAAACTTGTTTCTAAATTCTCCAGTTCCTTGTTTACTTCTATTCTAATTGCTTGAAATATTCTAGACTTAGTTTTTGGTCATCATGGAATTATTTCACTTAAATCAGTTGTAGTTTTAAACTTTTCTTTTTTTCTTCTTTCTACTATTCTGGCAGATATTTTATTTGATCCTGGTTCTTCTCAATATTTTAAAAATATATTTCTAAGTTCTTGAGCAGTGTATCAATTTACTATATCAGCAGCAGTTTTTCATTTAGTTTTGTCTAACCTCATATCAAGAGGTCATTCTAACATAAAACTAAATCATCTATCAGCTTCATCTAAATGAAGGGAAGATAGTCATAAATCATAGTAGATTCATGTAATTTTTCATATTTTCTGTTTTTCTAATTCTTCTTTTAGGTTTAAAAAGTTGGAATTAATTAATATTACTTCTACTTTTTTATCCTTGTTTACTTTGTCTAATCTAATTTTTGCTAATTCTAAGTTTTTAATATCAGCATCAAATCAGATAAGAGTATCTCATGCATTCATTTTTTCTATAATCTTGCTAGCATGTCATCACATTCATAGGGTAGTGTCTACAATTATGTTTTTTCTATCACTATTTATATTAATTGAATCAACTAATTCATCTAAAAGTACAGAAATATGTCTACTTTCAATGCTTTTTGTATCAGTCATTTCAGTTAATAATGTTAAAAAAATGTTAATTGGTAGATTTTTATACCTATTTATAGCAAAACTATACTCTATTTTTATTCTTTTTTTTCCTTTTGTCAAAATAAGTATTAACAATTAACTAGACAAAATGTCTAAAATGATGTGTGCTATATAAAGCTAAAAAAACAGAGTTTTTAACATTTTATTAACACTTGTCTATATTAAAACAAAGTGTATAATTAGAGTATATATAAAAAACTTGATTTTATTAAAATATTACTAAAATAGTAATAGTTTAATTTAAAATTACAAATAATGATAAAAATAGAAAATTTAAAAGTATGAGTCTGAAAAAAGGAAATTCTTAAGTGAATTAGTCTTGAATTTGAACTTGGAAAAAATTATTGTTTACTCTGAAAAAATTGAAGCGGTAAGTCAACTCTTTCATCTTTTTTAATGTGACATCCTAAATATGAATATAATAGCTGAAAAGTAAGTATAGAAGATAATGATTTGCTTGAAATGAACCCAGAAGAGAGAAGTGCCGCTTGATTATTTTTATCATTTCAAAATGTTCCTGAAATCAAATGAATAAGATTAAGCGAATATTTGAGAACTATTTATAATATTCATTTAAAAAGTTCTAATCCTGATATAAAGGAATTATCACCATTTATATTTAAAAGGTTCATAAACAAATATTTGGAAGAGCTTCACATTGATGAAAAATTTATGGAAAGGGAACTTAATGTTTGATTTTCTGGTTGAGAAAAGAGAAAAATTGAGATTCTTCAAATGAAGCTTATATGACCAAAATATATTATATTAGACGAAATAGATAGTGGACTTGATTTAGATGCTTTTAGAACAATAGCTGAAATGCTAAAAGATCTTAGTAGTAAAGATAATAGTTTAATAATTATTACTCATTATTTCAAAATACTAGAGTATATTAATGTAGACAAAGTGTATGTGATGAAAGATTGAAATATTGTAAAAAATGGTAATAAAGAGTTAATTAAAGAAATAAGTGAAAGTGGTTTTACAAATTTATAAATAATAAAAAAGCCCCTTACGGGGCGCTTTCAGATGAGTATTTCTTATTTAGTTTTTTCAAACCTTCGAGTATCGCTAATGCTATACAAGCGAAGGCTATGTATCTAAACAAATGATGTACATCCAATGATATTATTTCCCATATCTTCCATTCAGGATTGGCCCAAAAGAAATGGACAAATATACCTTTAATTGCATTTTGACCTGTCAATAAGGCCAATAGTGGTATAAATGATAAGGATACTATCACGAAATAAGTACCGAAACTTAAATACTTTGCATATTTATTCACTTTAATTCTCCTTTTAGCAAAATTGCTTATTAAATAATAACTTAAAATTTATATATGTCAAATCAAAAACAACAAACTGTAACTGTATCTGATACCTGGAATTTTCAGGATGATAATATAGTTTATACTAACGAAATAATCAAGTGAATAAATGAAGATGTTGTTAGACAAATCAGTTTGTCTAATAATGAACCAGAATGGCTACTTGAGTCTAGGCTTAAGGCTTTAAAAATATTCAGAGAAAAAGAAATGCCTAAATGGTGACCGGATTTGTCTAAGTTGAATTTAGATGAGATTTATTATTATGCTAAACCAGAATGAGCGGGTGCTAAAAAATCATGGGATGATGTTCCTGAAAATATTAAAAATACATTTGATAGATTAGGTATACCAGAAGCTGAAAAAGAGAGTCTTGCGTGAGTATGAGCACAATATGATAGTGAAGTTGTCTATCATAGCTTAAAACAAGAATTAGTAGATGCTGGTGTTATATTTGATGATACATCTATAGCTGTGAATAAGTATCCTGAATTATTTAAAAAATATTTTACAAAATCTATTCCTCTTAGTGATCATAAGTTTGCTGCACTTCACTACGCTGTTTGGTCAGGTTGAACATTTTTGTATGTCCCAAAAGGTGTAAAAGTAACAGAACCTCTTCAGTCTTATTTTAGAATGAATAAAAAATCAGGTGGACAGTTTGAACATACAATCATTATTATAGAAGATGATGCTGAAGCTCATTATATAGAATGATGTTCTGCTCCTAAATATGATGAAAATTCTTTGCATGCTGGATGAGTAGAAATATTTGTATGAAAAAATGCCAAGATGAGATATTCTTCAGTTGAAAACTGGAGTCTAGATACATATAATTTGAATACAAAAAGAGCTATAGTAGAAGAAAATGCCTACATGGAATGGGTGTGATGAAATATGTGATCAGGAGTCACCATGTTGTACCCATGTAGTGTATTAAAATGAGATAATTCAAAAACAGATATGCTTTGACTAGCTTTTGCAAATGCTAAACAAAATCAAGATATAGGTTCAAAAGTAATTCATATTTGAAAGAATACTTCATCAAATATATTGTCTAAATCATTGTCTAAGTGATGATGAATATCGACATATAGATGATTAATAGATATAAAGCCTAGTGCTGTTTGAGCTGTGTCTAAAATAGATTGTGATGCATTGTTATTAGACAATAAATCAATATCAGATACGGTTCCAAAAATAAACGTTTGAAATAGTGATTCTATAGTTTGACATGAAGCATCAGCTTGAAAAATAAGTGAGGAAGAGTTGTTTTATCTTCAGTCTAGATGAATATCTGAGGAGGAAGCAACTGGTATGATAGTAAACGGATTCTTATCACCAATAATGAAGGAATTACCACTTGAATATGCTAGTGAAATGAATGTATTAATTGCTATGGAATTTGAGGGAGGATTTTAAAAAGGCAAAAAGCCAGACAAGCTTTCCTCCTAAGAAGCTTTTACTGTCTGACTTTTAAAATTTTGTTTACTCACTTTTATTTTCTACTTTCGTAAAATGGAGAAACTCTCCATCTATGAAAGCAACAGAAATAGTCATTTCTTTTCTTCCTTTAATAGGAACATCATGACCAAGTAATCCTATTAAAAGTGAATTCTGTTGTTTTTTACAATCTATGTTACCTTGATTATATCCTTTAAGTCGTGCTTCATTTATAGCCTTATTCCTTGATATTCTGTCTATAATAGCAGCTACTATAAATAGTAGTACTATTAAAATATATATGATAGTAAAATCTCTCACTTTATTCTCCAAAAATTTATGGTAAATATATTATAATCACATAAGTATTAATGTCAATTTTAGCTATAAAAAAAGCCAAGCACAGGATAGTGCGAGACTCGGTGATAACTAACTAATTAATGAATAGTTAGTTACAATTATATAAATTCCCATGCATATACTAAATACTGTAAAACAGCATGATTTGTATAGAAAGTGATTTTTTTTCCCAGAAAACATTGTGTTTCTCCTTTTGGTAGTGGAATTATAGTTTATTTTTATTTTTCTCTAATAAAATTTAGAGGTCAATATAATATGTAAAAAAAATAAATGTCAAATATTAAATTAGATAAAAATACTGTTAGATATTTTGAAGATAAAAATATATCAAAAATTAAGATATTTTTTTATGAATCATGATGTAGCTGAACAAAAGTAGATATTAGTGATGATTTTAAAATTGATGATAATTTAGTACAAGTAGAAACAGATTATCTTTTTGATTTATATATAGAAAAAAAAGATCAAGATAAGTTTATGGATTGCAATATCACTAGAACAGTAAAAGCTGATCATACATGAAAAGAAAAGATACGTTATATATTTTCTAATGAAAAAGTAAAAGATAGATGTGGATGTGGTAGTAGTTTTAGTTTTGATAAAAAAGAAATTAAAATAGACTTGAGTAAATTAAAGGATATGAAGCTTAATATTAAAACTAAATAAAAAATGAAAATTACAAAAAATTGATTTTATAAACTATCTGAATTTACTACAAATGAGATTAACATTGAAGATAACTTAATTGTAGCTATTTTTGATGATTTAAATGAGAATTTAAATATAGAAATCTGAGAAAATTCTAGACTAGAATTTTATTCTATTATAGAAAATACTGATGATTTAAATATAAATTTTTTACAGAAAAAAGAATCATCTATTCTTCAAGTTAGATGTTTATTATTATCAAAAGATTCTAATAAAATAAAAACTAGGATATATTCTGAATTATGAGCCTCTAAAACAAAATCTGATATTCAAATTATTTCCATTATTTGAAATAATTGAGAAGTAGATTTGGATTGAATAATTCAAATAAATGAAAATATTGAGAAGGTAGATTGAAATTTAAATGAAGAAAATTTATTTTTAGGGAATAGTTGAAAAGTTAATTGAATACCAACACTTTTAGTAAGAAGTGATGATGTAAAAGCATCTCATGCATGTAAAATGGAAAGAATAAGCGATGATAAACTGTTTTATTTAAGATCTAGATGAGTAGGTAAGGAAAATGCACTTTCAATGATGATAGAAGCAAAAATAAAGGGGTTATTTTCATGTATTTCTATGCTTGATAATGAGTTTTATGAAAAATTGCTTGATAATATATTAAAAAAGATAAAATAGATTAATTACTAAATATATTAAAATTAATAAAAAAAAATGGATATTAAAAAAGACTTTCCTATATTTCAAAACAATAAAGATTTAATATTTTTTGATTCAACATCATCGACACAAAAACCAAGTTATGTTATAGATGGAATAAAGGATTACCTAGAAAATAGTTATTCAAATATTCATAGATGAATGTATGATATAGCATGAATTTCTGAAGAATTGTATGATAATTCAAAAAAGAAAGTTGCAGAACTTATATGAGCGGAATCTTACAAAGAAGTTATATATACATATAATTCTACGTATGCTTCAAATCTATTAGTTTGATCACTTAGATTAACATGAAAATTAAAAGCTGGAGATAAAGTATTATTAAGTATTGTTGAACATCATGCTAATATAGTTCCATGGCTTATATTAAAAGATGAAATAGGTATAGATATAGATTATGTAGATGTGGATGAAAATTTTAATTTAGATTTAGAGGATTTTAACAAAAAATATGATGAGAGTGTAAAAGTAATTTCTTTTACTCATGTTTCTAATATTACTGGACAAGTTTTTGATTTAGAAAAAATTTGAGAACTTAAAAGGGCAGATACATTATTTATTATTGATGCATCTCAAAGTGTTCCTCATTTCAAAATAGATTTAAAAAAATTAAATGCTGATTTCATATTTTTTACATGACATAAAATAATGGCAGATTCAGGTATTTGAGTATTATGGTGAAAAACTGAACTATTAAATGAGTTAAAGCCAGTATTTTCTGGATGATGATCTATATCAAAAGTAGAAGAAACATGTTTTATAGATGGGAAATTACCTTATAAATTTGAACCTGGTACTCCTAATCTTACATGAGCTGTTAGTTTATTAAAGGCCTTGGAGTATATAGATAGTATTTGATGATTTGAAAAAGTAGAGGAAATAGAAAAGGACTTAGTAGAGTATACATTAAAAAAAATAAATGATAGAGCTTATATTAAACTTATTTGAAGTAATAGTTCAGAAAAAAGAGTCTGAGTTTTTGCATTTACATTATCAAATATACATTCAGATGATATAGCAGATGCTATGGCAGAAGAAAATATATGTATTAGGTCTGGTTTACATTGTGCTCATCCTTTTTTGAACAAATTATGACTAAATCATTCATCTAGAATGAGTTTGTATATTTATAATACACATGAAGATATTGATAAGTTTTTTGAAGTTTTAGATGATGCTAGCAAATACTAAAACTATTTGAGTTTTACTAATAAAGTCTTATATTTAATTAATATATTTTTTTACAAAAAATTATGAAAAAGAAAACAAAATTAATAACAATTGCTGTACTATCAGTATTAGCTACATTTAATGCATTTTACTTGAGCTATGATTGGATTTTTACAGTTGATGAAGCTTCTAGTTTATATTTTTTAGCAACTGAATCTACTGCAGTAGGTTGAAGTTTTTGCGATATTAATGAAACATTATCATGTAGTGCTGTATTATCTCATCCTTTATCACAAATATATTGAATTCCTTTTCCTTTGATAGCTTTATTTGTATATCCAATTATTTTATTAGTTACAATACTTGGTATATTAAAAAAATATAAATATGTATTTAAAACTTTGGCTTTAATGTCTGTTGGTTGAATAATGTTTAATGGTTATTTTATATATCAAGAAACATTTAATATTTGAGCATTTTGTCCACTATGTTTAATATGTAGTGCTATAATACTTACTATATTTGGATTATCGGTAACTGAAGTAAAAAAGGAATGTATAAAAAATAAGAAAAAATAATATGTATAATGAAATGATAACTTACTATTCAAAGAATCCATTTAATAAATTTGAAATGGAGGATCATACAATAAGTTATTTTGAAGATAATGAAACGTGTTGAGATGCATTGATAGTATTTCTAAAGATAAAAGATAATATAATAGAAAATTGGAGTTTTACTTGAGATACTGCTATTATTACAACTGCTTGTTGAGGAGTTTTTTGAGAAAGTATCATATGAATGAGTATAGATGAAGTATTAAAATTTGATTATAAATACATTGTAGAATTAATAGGAGAGGAAGTAAGTAATAGAAGAAAAAAAGCTTCTGTACTAGCTCTTTTGACTACTAGAAACGCTATTCATAAGTATTTAGATGACTGAATAGTTGATGATTTTGATAATGTGATAGAATAATAGAATTTAATTATAATAAATGCTTAAACTTTCAAAAAAATGATGATATGCTCTAAAGGCTGTATTGTATATAGCTGAAAGAGAAACAGAATTAATAAAAATAGTAGATATTTCGAGAGAATTATCTATATCTGAATCATTACTTAGAAGAATTATTTCTGATTTAGAGAGAACAAATATATTAAGTACTATAAAGGGAAGATCATGAGGTGTAAAATTATGAGAGGGGACTAATAAAATATCTATATATGATATACTTAGCTCTGTATGAGAAGAACTATGAATAACAGATTGTACTAAGTGATTGATATGTGATAATAGTGATGTTTGTAGTACGACATTATTACTATGAAATTTACAAAAAAGCTTTAATTGAATACTCAAACTTCAAACTTTGGATAAAATAATCAAATAAAAAAGAACTCTTTAAAAGAGTTCTTTTTTATTTGATTATTTTTCTTCATCAGTATTCATATCTATTCTAATTGAAGGTCACATTGCATTACAGATAAATACAGAATTTATATATTTACCTTTAGATCATGCAGGTTTTACTTCGTTAATAGTTTTTAAGAAGTGTTCTAAATTAGCTTCTAATTTTTCAGCTCCGAATGAAAGTTTACCAAAAAATGAATGAACATTACCTTGTTTATCAGTTTTGAATTCAAATTTTCAAGCAGAAATTTCTTTTATAGCAGATACTAAATCAGGAGTAACTGTTCCAGCTTTAGGGTTAGGCATTAAACCTTTTGGTCCTAAAACTCTAGCTATTTTACCTAAATGTCTCATCATAGTAGGAGTAGCAACACAAACATCAAAATCTAATCATTGATTACCTTTATCGATATTATCGATTAATTCTTCTCAACCAGCTATCATTGCTCCAGCAGCTTTAAGTTCATCAGCATTTCCATCTGTAAAAGCACAAACTTTTGAAACTTTACCTGAACCATTTGGTAGAGAAATAGTAGTTCTGATTATTTGATCAGCATGTTTTGTATCCAAGTTTAAATTTAAATGAATTTCAACCGTAGGATCAAATTTAACTGTATTAGTTTTTTCTAATAGTTCTACAGCTTCTTTTACTGAATAAGCCATTTCTGAGTTAAGTAACTCAACAGCTTTATTATATTTTTTACCTCTTGCCATTATATAATTTTTAAAAAATAAAGGTTTTAACGACATAACTTAGTCATGTCTTCCTTAATAGGTGGGCAGATTATATATAAAAAAAAGAAAAAGTAAAATGTTTTATTTTTTAACTTTTTCAACTGGGTCATATCATCATTTATTCCATGGCATACATCTACTGATTCTAAGTATTCATTTAAAAGAACCTATAATTGCTCATTTTTTTTCTATTGATTCAATCATATATTCGCTACAAGTAGGAATATGTTTACAGTAGGGAGTGTTATTTCTTGATTTTGCCCATAGTGAGTGATCAGGGGATAGAATAAGCTGATAAGTTTTGACTGTTTTTATTAATATGTTTTGAATAATATTATGCTGCTTCTTGCTCATCTTTAGAATTATTAATATTTTTATTTGATAATATTTTATTTAATCTAGAAGCATAAGCAATATTAATTTCTATTAAAAGTAAGCTAACTCCCTCTTGACCTTTTTCAATTAAGTACTTAACAGAGTTTGATACTCATAATTGAGGAGTATATGACATAGTTTCTTCTCAAAATAATTTTCAATTATTTACTTTATCAGATTTGATTCATACTATTTTATTATATTCATCTATATAAAATTCTGCTTTATAAGTTTCTTGAAGGGCACATCAATGTACAATTCAGTCTTGAGTTTGATTCATTTATTAAAATTTTAAGATATAAAAAAATAAGAACTAGTAAAAACTAATTCTTATTTAACAAAATTTATAACATTTGAGAATACAGTAGGATTTGAGATAGCCAAATTTGATAATACTTTTCTGTTTAATACAACTTTTTTCTTGTATAGAGCATTAATAAATTTTGAGTAAGTCATTCCATTTTCTCTAGCAGCAATATTGATTCTTACTGTCCAAAGTTTTCTAAATTCTCTCTTTTTTCTTTTTCTACCAATAAAGGCATTAGTACCAGCTTTCATCCAAGCATTTTTTGCTCTAGAGAAAACTCTTGAATTTAATAATCTATAACCTTTAGTGGCTTTTAGAATATTTTTATGTCTTTTTCTAGTCATTAGACCTCTTTTAACTCTAACCATTTTTATATTTAGTTTATAATATTAATATTAACAATTTTCCTATATATGAGGTAGTTGTTGTTTAATTTTTTTTGTTTCACTAGATGAAACCATTAATCCGTATTTATTTCTAGATTTAGCTTTTGAAGATTTATTACTTAATAAATGCTTTTTCCAAGCTTTTGCTAGTTTAAATTTACCTTTTCCAGTAACTTTAACTCTTTTCTTTACTCAACTTCTAGTCTTTAAAGTCATAATTTTTAATTATTATATAAATTATTTAATTGGTTTTAACATAGCGATAAATGTATTTCAATTTTTTCTAACCTGTCATTCTAGTTTATACATTTCTGATAAACTTTCGACAAAAGTTTCCATTTTGGTACTTGCTAATTCTGCATAATGATTTTCTCTTCATTTTAACATTAAAGTTACCTTTAATGGGTGATGAGCTTCTCAAAACTTCATAGCGTGCTTTCTTCTAATTTCTAAATCATGATCTCAGATTTTGAAAGTAATTCTAATTGTTTTTAAGTCTGGAGCTTTTCATTTTTGCTTTTGCTTTTGATCTTGTTTCTTCATTCTGTATAAATGTTTTCAATAATCTAACATTTTTACAATACTTACATCTCAGTTTCTTCAAATTTCCATCAAATCTAATTCTTGCTCGTTAGCCATAGTTTTGGCTTCGTTTAAAGACATTTCACCTAGGTTTTCACCGCGGTCAGTTATAATTTGAACTTTATGTGCCCTTATTTGATCATTTAAAGCTTTCTTTTTCTCTTTCAATTTACTTTAATTAGAAATTAAGATAATTCTTTAGCCATTTTCACGAATTTAGCTTTTTTTCTAGATCCGTTGTTTGGGTGAATTATATTCTTTTTTACTAATTTATCAATAATAGATTGTAAACCTGATTTAATAGTTTTACCATCTTTATCTTTTTTGTTAACTAAAATCTCTTTAGCTAACTTTGCATTTTTATCTTTAATAGCTGTTTCAAATGCTATTCTAGCTTCTCTATACAAAGCTCTGAAATGATTATTTCTAGCTTGTTTTTTATGATTTTGTCTTAATTGTTTTTTAGCTGATGCGATTATTGGCATAAAAAAATGTTTAAATATAATAATATAATGCGATTAAATAACCAAATTGAGGATAGGATTATTTAATCAGTCTTCTTCGTGCGGAGATTATATGAAGAATGAGGGAATAGTCAAATGTTTTTTCCAAATAGTTTTTTTAATTTTTTAATAGCTTAATTTTGTTTTAAAATTATCTAAGCTCTCATCATTTTTTTTCTACTTTTTTAACTATTTCATTAATTAACTGATTTTTAATTTTATCATCAAGTGTTCAGTCCATTGATTGGATAAATATTTTATAAGTTAAACTTCTTTTTCATGCTAGTTTTACCTCATCTTCATATATATCTACTAATTCCACTTTTGTTATTAGGCTTGGATTAGTTTTTTCAATAGCTAATTTAATGTCTTTAGCTTTAACTTTTTTGGTAATCACAAAATTTAAATCAAAGTTATTTTCTTGAAAACTAGAAACATCCTTTGCTTTTGTTATAGAATATAAAGCATTTTTCAATTTATCTATATTTATATCGAAATATCAAATTCTATCTTTTATTTCGAAGTTAGCTGCAATTTTTGGGTGTATTTCTCAAATAGTTCATATTTCTTGACCTCTAACTATTATATTTGCAACTCTTCATCAATGAGCAAAGCTTGGTTTTTCATTAGGAATATCAAATGCATAACTCTTTACTCATAGAGTTTTAAATAAATCTCATATTACATTTTGTACATCATAATATGCTAGTTCTTTTTTATTTATTTCTACTCAGGCTAGAGAATAAAACTCATTAACTTCATTTCATTCTTTATTAAATACTTTTTCAAGCTCAAATAGTTTTATATCTGAGTATTCTCTTATATTTTTCTCTAAAGACAATAATAAATTTGGGATTAATCTTCATCTTAAGTGAGTTAATTCTTCTGAAAGAGAATTTTTCATAGGAACTAAATTTTCTACATTTCAGCCAGTTTTTTTCATTAATTCTTCATTTACAAAAGAATATGTATACATGTCATAGTATCATTTATTTGTGAAATAATTTCTAGCGTCATTTTTGATTTTATATGTATTTGTTTGTATTACTGCTCATAGGTTGATTCTAGGTACAGTTGCTTCAATGTTGTCATAACCATCTATTCTAGCAATTTCTTCAGCAATATCTGCTTTTGTTACTAAATCTTTTCTCCAAAATGGTATAGTTAAAATATCCTCTTTTTCTTGTATTCAGAGATCGTTTAAAATAGCTAAAGATTGTTCTCTAGAATATTTCTTTCATATTAGATTATTAATAAAATCTAAGTTAAATGAAATTGTAACTATTTCTTGTTTGTTAGGATATATATCAGAATAAGCCGCCAATTTAATTCATTTTAAGTTTTTTTCTAATTCATTTGCTATTAAGCTTACTCACCTAGAAGGCATCTCTACTTGTATATCTTTTTCAAACACATTTAATGAATCTGTTCTAATTCATAATCTTTTTCATGTTTTTCTAACTACTGCTTGATTAAAGTGTGCTCATTCTACTATAATATTTTTAGTTTCATCACTAACAGCTGATTCTTTTCATCAAATTACTCATCAAAGTGCTAATATTTTTTCTTTGTCAGTAATAACTATATCTTCTGTACTTAGCTCGTATTCACTATCATTTAAGGCAATGAATTTTTCTCATTGTTTTGCATATCTTATAATAATATTTCAGTTTATTTTATTAGCATCAAAACAATGAGTTGGTTGACCATATAAATATAGGGCATAGTTTGAGATATCTATTAATAATCATTTTGAACTAACTTCAGCTGAATTTAGAACCTCTTTGATATAATTTGGAGTTTCTGAATTAGATACATTTTCTATTTTTAATCAGATATATCTATTTACTACATCTGTAATTTGATTATCTATTCATAAATCTCTTAATTTTGAAAAATCTCTATTTTCATATTCAAAATCAAATTTTTTATTATTTATAGCGTTTATTTCTCTCAATATTCAGATATGTGAAAATAAATCAGGTCTATGATTAATAGCCTTGTTATCTATTTCTAGTATTGCATCATTTTGTTCTAAATATTCTCTCATACAAGTATCTAGTGGAGCATTAGAGTCTAACTCTAATATTCCAGACTGTCTTTCATCTATTAATCAAAGCTCATCTTCACTACAAATCATTCATTCAGAAGTTTCTCATCTAATTTTTGTTTTTTTAATTACAAAATCTGCTGCTAATTGTGCACCACAAAGAGCCACAGGAACTTTTATTCCAGCTTTTACATTTGGAGCACCACAAACTATAGGGTAGGTATTTCAGCATACTTTTACAGTTGTACAGTTTAATCTATCTGAATCTGGATGTCTTTCGCATGTTAAAACTTCTCATACAAATACTTGTTCTAAATGTGATCACTCTAAAAGTATATCTTCTACTTCTGCTGTATGCATTATCAATTCTTGAGCAGTTTCTTCTACTGATTTTATTTCTGGAATATATTTTTTTAATACTTTATATGAAATTTTCATTTGTTTGTTTGTTTAAATTTTTACTGAGTATTAATATATTGAAAAAGATAGGAAAGGCAAGAAAAAGGGAACTAAAAAAAGAAACTTTAAAGTTTCTTTTTTTAGTTTTATAAACTATTTTTAATTACTTCTTCGATTTCTCCAGCAATTTTTGGATTTTCAGCTAGAAAACTTTTAGCATTTTCTCTACCTTGTCATAGTTTTGTTTCTCAGTAAGAATAGAAAGCTCAAGCTTTTTTAATTACTTCGGAACTAGTTCAAATATCAAGAATTTCTCATACTTTAGAAATTCATTCATTATACATTATGTCAAAATCAGCTTCTCTAAACGGAGGAGCAATTTTGTTTTTTATTACTTTTACTT
>CAXBVF010000002.1:0-59936 GCA_963979005.1 uncultured Candidatus Altimarinota bacterium
TGTTAGATGGAGCTTTTGCATGAACAGTAGAAGCAACTGCAATAGTAGAATGAAATTATAATTGATTAATGTGAAAATCATTAACTTGAGCATCAACATGTTATATGTTAGCATTACCAACAATAGTAGCAAATGATGTATCAAATCCAGATTTGTTACAAATAATGGCAAATGAGAGATTGGTATATAACTGATACAAAAATTTACCAAGTAATTTAAGTACTACAAAATTTGATACAACTGGATGATTTGCATTTGGTTCATGAATTCCACTAGTAGCATATACAGATAATGCTAGTTGTTCAGCATTAACGGATACTACTGATTCAACAGCAAGAGTAGCTCTTGTGAACTGATTGCAAACTGCATATACATCTACAATATTAGAATGAGTATGAGAAGTAGATAAAATAATTAATTTAACAGCCTGAGAAGAAGAAAGTTATGCTGCTAGTTTTGTTAATAATAATTTATGAGGGAAGGTTAAGGTAGAACTTAGAAGTAGTGAAGTAGTTGCATGACCACAAATAGATATTGCTGAATGTACTTCAGCATGATGGTATTGGGAAGCTGATGATGTTTATATTTGATCTACACAGTCTACAAGTTGATTTTGTATATCACCAAGAATATGAGATTTTTGAGATAGTACATGAAATGGTATATCATGGAATTGATGGTGAAATAATGCTTTTTGAGATTATAATTGATGGGATACAACATCTGTAGATGATACATGAAATTTTGATTCTACAAATTGACAAACTAGAAGATTAGACTCACAGTGATGATATACATGTAAATCACTATGAAGCTCGGCTACAGATTTTGATACGACTGATAATATTACTTGAAGAATGAAGTGGTTAGTTACTAATAAAGTAGACTTAGTTGAATTACAGGATATAGAATGGATAGTAAATGCTACTCCACCAAATAGTCATCCAATACCTGCATTATATATTGCTGATTGTATAGATGGTGTAAAAGATTTATGAACTGATTTAACTTATACTCATAACAATGATATTACTGAAGAAATAACCTATGTAGAATATAATACTGATGAAGCCATCAATAGTTGAACTATTAATTTAACTAATACTATTTATCAAAATAGGCAAAAATATTTAACCGCATGGACTCAAAAATCAGGTTCTCATCTACCAAGTGCATATACTTATATTTCTGACTGAACTCCATGATGATGTGAATCTACTAGTTGTGATAATTTAACTTGAATAGTTAGAGGAGAATATCAGAGAGCGTGTGATAATTGATTATTAATTGATTGAGATGATAATGTGGATAATGAATGGGTTTGGTTATCTTCTATATGAAGCACTACAGGATGATTTTGGTGAAATTGAGCTCGTATTGTATGATTAGCTAATTGTTGAAATCAAAGTGATGATAGTGTAGGTTATCGTTGATGAACAGAGTCTGCAAGATTTGTTGTTCGTCCATAATGATATGAAATAAAAAAGAAGTGAAAATAATTATTTTCACTTCTTTTTTATTTCTGATAATCTTCCAGGATTTAATTTAATTTCTTTCATATTTCAAATTTTTTCAGTTTCTTTTCTTAATATATTATTAACAGCAACAGCTGTTACTTTCATTCAGTATTTGTTAGATAATTTAATTAATGTATCTTCAAAATCGTCTTCATTTATATATCAGTTAATATCTAAAATATATTTAGTTTGAGGCATTGCAAATTTTAATTTAGAATATTCTTCAGCAGAATATTCGTGCTTAGTCTTATCTCTTGAAATTCTATTTAATATTTTTTCTATTTTTTGAATAGTTTCTATTTTTTCATTCTTTGCTTCAGTCTTTAGTTCTGGATTTTTTGTTCTATCTTTTTCGTCTCTTAAGGGTGTTCTTTCATTCATTTCTCTTAATTCCCATTTGAAGAAATTTTTGAATAGTCTACTTATAAAATCATAAGTTGTTTTATGTTCTGTATCTCTAATATTGTATTTATCTCTTGTATCCCATTTCCATGAATGATAAGTAGATGAATCCCATAATAATCTATATTCATTCGAAATATCTGTTGTAGAAATTTGTATATTATAATATAAGTTATATAAGTATCTTATTGGGTCTAATCAATCTGTTACTTGTTCTCTCATTTTTGATAAAAAATCATATTCTTTTATTGCTTCAGGATTAATTTGTTTTCTATGAATAGAGTCTTTTGCCCTTATATTAGACTGAGTATGCATTTTATACCTACTAGAAAAACCAGTCATATTTCTCATTCATTTGAATTTTTTCGGGATTTTAACTAGTTTTGGATGAAATTTTTTATTTTTTAAACAATTATATTTCTCTCTCATTTCTTGAAAAGGTTCTTGAATTTTAATTGTTTCTTGAGTATTGTCTGAATTTTTTTTAAGCATGCTTCATATTATATAATATATTAATATATAATACATGATAAAAATATAAAGTCAATATTAATTATAATTGCTCTAGTTTATTTTCTATTTCTTCACTTATCCCACTCAATTTTAATATTCTATCTATCTTATTAGAATTTATAAATTTTAGTATTTTAGCAACTGTAGAATTTGAATTATTCTCATTTAACTCTCAAAAAATAGATATAATTTTAAGTCTAGTTAAAACTAATTTAGTTGCATTCATTTCTAGATTGCTATTTATTGTTTCTAATAATTCAAATAATTCATAAATAGGGGCTCAAGTAGGTATTTTTTTATGAATGATCGATAGTATTACTAAATAATTATTTAGTTCTTTAAAACTTTTATTTTCTCTGTTGTATTCAGATAATATTTTGATATTTCTTATTTTGTGAATTGATATATTTTCTTTTGTTGTTATTTCAAAATTCACTAAATAGCCTAAATCTAGAGCTTTTTCTTTTTTACTTATTTTTTTATTGCATAATATTTTTCAATATTCTTTTGTGAAAATTGTGTACAGAAATTCTCAAGGCTTAGTTTTTGTAAGCTTAAGAATGATTCATTTAGTTTTAAATATTGACATTTTTTATATTATTTATAATTTTTTATTGATATATACGAAATATGATTATAATGTAGCTATAAATTTAATATTTTCAACAAATAATTATGGCAGATAACCAAATAACAGAACAGGAGGTAGATTCTATTGTTTTAGATTTGTTAAATCTTCATTCAGAAGAAGTAAAAGTTGATGCTCAGGATTTTCTAGATTTACTGAAATTTAGTTTATCTCTAAATACTATGGAAAAAAAGAGAGTAGTTGATGCGGTTCCTACTTTGTCTCAATTTCAATTTGATGAATTAACTAAGGTATTTTCAGAAGAAAGAACAAAATTTAAAGATTTAGCTAAAGAACATCCAGATGATATAAAAAAACTTGTAGCTAAACAACAAGCTGAATGGATAGAACTAGGGGATAAATACAAAGCTGAACAAGAAAATAGTAAAGTAGAATGAGAACATAAAGATAAAATAGATGATATTAAGGCGGGGTTAGGATTATAAAATAAATAAATGATATATAATTTTTGTGTAATAACTGATAAAGCAAAAAGAGTAGATATGTACTTATCTACTCTTTTTAATGATTTTTCAAGAAGTTATATCCAAAAAATGATTGATAGAGAACAGGTCTCTGTGAATGGAAAATCAATTTCAAAAAATCTAAAAATAAAGAATAAGGATGAGCTTAAAATAGAAATAATTATAGAAAAACTTGATGAAATAGAAGCAGAAAAAATGGATTTTGATATAGTTTTTGAGGATTCAGAAATTTTGGTTTTGAATAAAGAAGCTGGAATAAATGTTCACCCAGTTCCATGAGAAAATTGAAATAAAAATACACTTGTAAATTGAGTATTATATCACTGTAAAGATAACTTACCTAGTATTTGATGAGTAAATAGACCAGGTATTGTTCATAGACTTGATAAGGATACTTCAGGGCTAATTATGATAGCAAAGTCTGATATAATGATGAATTATTTGGCTGATACGATTAAAAATAGAGAAATAGATAAGTATTATTTAGCAATTGTGAACTGAAAAATAAAGGATAGTGAAATAAAAATAGAATCATTTATTTGAAGAGATCCAAATAATAGATTAAAAATGACTACACTTAATCCTGTTAACCCAAAAATAGCAATTACTTACTGAGAAGTATTAGAATATATTGATAACAAATATACTCTACTAAAAGTAAAAATAGAAACATGAAGAACTCATCAAATAAGGGTTCATTTAGCTAGTATAGGTTACCCTATATTGTGAGATAAAACTTATTGAAATATAAGAGTGAACAAAGAAATGGCAACTAGATATCAACTTCATAGACAAGCTCTACATGCTTGGCAACTTGATTTAAAATTATATTGAAAAGATATTAATTTTAAGGCAGACTTAAAAGATGATATGAAAAGAATGGTAGAAAGTTTAAATATTAACTTATAAAATCATGAAAAAAATATTTATATTATTGTTAATTGTTTTTACTATTATTTCTTGTACAGAAAATGATAAATGAGAAAATGTAGCTGAAGAATCAGTTAGAATAGTAGATGAATATGTAGATACACTCGAAACTAGTGTAGGAGATGCTAGAGCTGTAAAAGAATTAATAGAGTGAGGACAAAATAATCTAGAAAAAGAGTTAAATAGTATTTATTAAAAACAAAAAAAGATAATTTAATCAAATTATCTTTTTTTGTTTTTATATTTCTCCCTTTTCCAAAGGGAGTACCGAGGAACGAGGGGAGGGATTAGAATTTAAGTACAACTTTTTATATAACATTAACCATATTAAAGAATGGTAGCATAATTGCCATTATAAGTGTTCAAATTATTCATCAAACAACTACTATAACTATTGGTTCTATGGCCGTTTGCATATTTTTTACTAGCTCATCTATTTGTTTTGAGTATTTAATAGATATTTTTGTAAGTAGACTAGATAATTTTCATGTTTCTTCTCATATTTTTATAACTGATGCTAGCTCAATAGGGAATAAAAAGTTTTCTTTTCAGCTTTGAATATCTTCTATTCACATACAAGTACTTAATGCCTGTCATCTAGAAACACTAGCTATTATTTGTTGTAATTCCTTCTCATAATAATCATTTTCTAGAGCTCTAGAACTTATTTCTAATGATTTATTGATTATAACTCAACTTGTTAATAATATTCCAAGACTAGATGTGAATAAGCTTAAAATCTTTTTTTGAATTAATGGTCAAAAAATTGGAATATGTAAAATAAATCTATCATAATATATTTTTGTTTTTTTATGTTTTCTAAAAATATTAAATGCAGTTATAAATATGATTATTCATATAATAATTGCTGAAATATTTTCTTGTAAAAAATTAGATATATTTATTACACTTTGAGTTAAGTCAGGTAGATTTACTTTAGCATCTTTGTACATATCCGTTATTTTTGGTATAACATATACCATAAATACAACAATCATAGCAATAGATAGGCTAACAATTACCATAGGATAAATAAGAGCTCAGATTATTTTACTTTTTAGTTCACGTGATTTTTCTTCTTTTACTTTTATTGTTTCTATAGAATCTCATAATTTTCCGGTAACTTCTCACATTTCAATTATAGATAGATCGAATATATTAAATATATTTTTGTAATTAGCGAAGATTTCTTTTAAATTTGATCCAGAATTTAATCATGTTATGAAGTTATTAATCAATTGCTTATTTTTTTTATCTTTTGTTTGGTACATTATTATTTTGAAACTATTTATCAGAGGGATACCAGAATTTAATAGATTTGATAATTGCTCCAAAAGATTAATTTTTTCTTTTGAGCTGATTTTTATTGAATATGTAGCTTTTTTTTGTGAAAATAAGTCTTTTATTTTCTCTAAGATATTATTCATTTTTTATTATTCATTATTCACTACTATTATTCTATCATTTTTCTTGAATTATTTCAAAAAAAGCTATAATAAAGCTATAATTTTATGTATTTATTTTTAAAAAACTATGTTTAAATTATTTTGAGTATCAAATGATGAAGAAGTTGTAGAGTTGGATGAGGAAATCAATATGAATGATGAATTAGAAGATGAGGTATGACAGGTTGCTGTAGATATACTAGAAACTCCATATGAACTAATCATTTTAGCACCAATTGCTTGAATAGAACTAGAAGATGTAGACCTATCATTTAATAAAAGTGTATTATCTATTAAATGATATAGAACAAAACCAGAAATATATTCAAGTGATATAACTGTTAGAAATAATGAATGTTTTTGGTGAAAATTTGTAAGAAATATAATAATGCCTGAAAATCTTGATTTTGATAATATAAAAGCAAGTTTAGAAAATAATTTGCTTATAGTTACAATCCAAAAATTGCAATTTTCTTCTAAAAGTATTAAAATAGATAGAGTAGAAATGTAAATAATAATTTCCCCCTCAATGAGGGGGATGTCTGAAAGACAGGGGGAGTTTTAATTATTAAACAATAAAAAGTGTTTTTTAGAAAGAAAAAAGTAGAATCTCATGCTAAAAAAATTGATAAATTAATTACTTGATTAATTATTGGTTGAGCTGTTGCTTCTATGATAGGTTTATCAAAAACTGATAAATGACAAGAAATAACTGAAAATATAAAAGGTGAATGATGAAAAATTGCAAAAAAATCTTACAAGGTTTTTTGAAAAGTTTTAGTAGGAGCATTAAAAATATTTAATAAAAAATAGTATTTATGGGAATATATAAATTTATTATATTTTTATCTGTAGTATGATTATTTTGTATAAATAATAGCTATGCTGAATGATGTAAATATAGTTCTGAAATAACAGAATGTAAAGAGGCTAATACAAACTGAACAGTAAAAAGTATAGAAGATTTTGTATGTATAACGGGAACAAGTGAGAAAATTGCATATCAAATTATTTTAGATAAAGAGTTTTCTGAAGTAGATAAAGAAATGGATGAGTTTATAGAGATTTTAGATAAAAACAAAAATACTTATTTTTGAGTAGATAGACAAAAAACTTATATTGATGGAATAAATGATATTCATGCTGCAAAAGATTATTTTTATAATGCCTATAAAAACTTATGTTGAATTAATATAGTTAATGAGCTAACTGCATGTACAGAAACTGGGAATACATCAATCAGAAATGCTAGTAATTACTTCAAAGAATGAGATTGTATGTTACTTGTTGAAAAAAAGCTAGAAATATTTGATGATGTAACTTTTGCAGTTTTAATGCTTAATAAAGAACAGATAAAAGCAGATGATAAAAAAATATATGATCAATGACAGAGAAAAAATTATAATGTATTACTAGATATAATGATGATAAATTTATGATATTTAGAAAGAATATGGAATAAATGGCCAATGAGCTTAGCAAATCCAATGAGATAAAAAAAGAAGAAGAGTTTAACTCTTCTTCTTTTTTTTCTTTTTAACTCTTTTATCGTTTTGTTTTGTTCCACAATATGGACAGATTTTCATATCTTCCTTTAGTTTTTCTTCACATTTTATACAATAAACTCTCTTTTTTCTCAATAAAATTAATAGAAGTAACCATAAGAATGCGACAACTATAATAAATAATCATGCACATATGAAAGCGTAAGGATTTAGTCAAACATATCTTTCCTTATAATCTATATAAAACTCTTCTGCTGAACTAAATTCTACTAGTTCTCAGTCTTTATTAAAATAAGAAATATCTATATAAGCATTAACTTTTTCATGATTAACTCTTTCATTTATTCTTTCCCAAGGCATCAAATATCAAATATCATCAATATTTTTTCTAGAATAATATTCTTCAGGAGTCCAGTATTTAATTACTTGTTTTCAGTTTTCATCATATCCTTCATAAGGAAATCATTTCCATTCAATATCAAATTTTCTTTCCTGTCCAGGTAAAACATTTCACTGATCATCATTTATAGGAAGATAATCTACAACTTTTTCTCATATTACAGCTCAATGTTCATTTTTAATTAATTCTTTTCAAACTCATTTTATCTGATTTCAGTCTTCATCAATTAAAGTTATTTGTCATTCTGGAACTAAATGAGTATTTCATTCATTTATAAATGGTATTTCAAAATTTATATTAAAATCATCAGGATTTTGATTTTCTTCATCATCTAAGTTTAAATCATCTATATTTTCATCTATTTCATCATCATCATCAAAGAAGTTATCAATACATTTTCAATCATATCTACTTGCTGTTAAGTCTACAAATGGACAATCATCCGGTTCTTGAGCACTTTCTCATCATCACCATCAAGTTCATCATCAACCTCAACCTGTTATATCAGCATCTCAGACATCTCATTCTGTAACAATTTCTCAATCTACATTTATTAGTACTAATATACAGTAATCTACATTTATTGCTACATTTCATGTTGTTGAACCTTCTGAATTATTATTTTTAAAACATACAGCTCAGTAATGTCATCATGGACTAGCATCATTTGGTACTTGAATAGCAAATTGAATTTCTTTTTCTTCTCCAGGTAGAATAGTAAATTCATCTATATTTATAGTAATCCATGTAGAAAGCTCTTGGTCAGGATAAACAAGTTCACTTTTTCTTACAATATTAGGTACTCAAGTTGATCAATTAGCTTGAAAATCAGTTTTAGTAGTTTTTAGGGTTACTCATGTACTACCATTATTCCTTATCATTGCAGTTTCAAAAATTGTAGATCAAGTTTGAGTATCAAGTTCAAATTTTATTGGGGAAACAGTAAAATTTATAGCTGCATGGCTAGAGTTATTTAGAAATAAATAAGAAAAAATTATTATAAAAAATATTATTTTTAGTTTGTTCATAAAGTATAGTTTACATTAAAATATTTATTACTTATATTTATATCTAAAAATGCTTAAATATCAAAAAAAAACAGCACAAAAAAAAGAATCTAGATTAACTAGATTCTTTTAAAATTTTCTTTTTTAAAATTAGAAGTTACCTACAACAGTAAATGTTACATTATCTTCATAATCTCATGCTGCAGTTTCAGTAACTGAAGTTGCTGATACAATAAATTCTAAATCATCAACTGCATTAGTATTTTCAGCTTTATTAGTTGAATATATAATATGTTCAAATGCATTTTCATTTATTTCAGTTGCAGCTAATACTGTACCTACAGTAAAGGCTGGAGAACTAGAATCATCAACAACATTTGCTACTGATTCAAATGTATATGATTCATCAACACCATCATCAAAACCAACATCTTGGTTATCTTGAATTTTTAATGTAGGATCACTAGTATTTGTTAATCAACCACTACCAGATCTAGCAGTAATAGAAACACCCGCTTTAGCGTTAGTACCTATTTCAATAAATAATGAACCAGTAGAAGCTACACTAGCAACTAATGTTCCTAAATCAATAGTACCTGTAGAAATTTCCATAGTTAAAGTAGGTAATACCTTAGCCTTAATTGAAATTCCTGATACTGTACCAGTTGCAGTTCCTGGAAATAAATCATCCCAGATAATTGCAGAATCGAATCCACCTGTACCAGTTACAGAACCTGTACCAATTTGAGAGGCAGCATATGTATTATTTAATGCTCAACCTAATGAACTAGTTGCTGCAATGGCAACTACTCAAGCTATAGCAATAGCTTTTTTTATTTTTGTTTTTATCATAGCGTTTTTGCTTATGAATATAAAATACTGTTTGTATGCATACAAAAAACTAAATAAGTTTTCTATCAAACATATATATTGTAACACACTTATTTTTAATTTGTCAAAAAAAAAAGACTACTTTGAGTTAAGTAGTCTTTTTAATAGTCTAAATCTAATCAAAATTTAATAAGTCATTCATAGTCTCAAGCTGCTTGTTCTGGTCATATTAATGCTCAAAATTTGATATTATATATATAAGTATTTTTGTTTCCATCAATATTTATACTTCAAGTTTGAGTAGCTATTATTTCATTTGTATTTATTAAGCTAATTGTAGAGGTATAGGGATCTTTGTCATATCATACTCACTCAGTTGTATTCCAATCTATAATATCAATAGTTCATTCTGATAATGCTCAAGATTTGTTTAGTATTACATCAAATCAAGCTCAAACAGTTTTAACTGTAACACTCATTCAAGTACTAAATTTAGTAATTCAATTTTCTAAATCTCATATATCTATGCTTCACGTACTAATAATAAATTCAGGTTGGTCAATATAGAAAACAGCTCACGTAGATGCAGTATTTGCATTATTATCATCAATACTAAAATTGTAACGGTATTTTCAAAAAACTAAATTATCAGTTGGATATGTTGCAGTTGTAACTGTTACAGTTTTAGATCACAAGTCAAAACCAGTTGCAGAAATATCAGCTCACCATATAGTTCAATTCCATTTATTCAAACTAATAACATCAGAAGTAGTATCTATTCATGAATCAGCATCAGTGTATCAAATAATTATATCGTGATTTCATCAGGGCAATAGGCTTCAACTAGCATAATTGATGCTAGAAATTACCGGGTCTATTATATCTCAAGCTGTGGTAGGTTGAGTAGCTACAAAATCTATAAAAGCATTATCAGTTCAAGCACTTCATCAATTATCTTTTATATAACACCATTTATATGTACGAGATCAAGCAGCTACATCAGTTTTAGTATATTGAGTCCATCATATAGTTCCAGACCAGGCTTGCTGTTCAACATTGTCCACATAAAACCTTAGAAAGTCACTTCATCCTTGAGATGAAACATTGTAATAAAAACTGATTGTCCCTGTTTGGCTGAGCATATTATTCACTTCAAAACATGATTGAGTATTATTTAGTCATAAGTTATCACTTTCTAGTGAATAAGTTCATGTATATGCATTTGTAGTTGTTCTAGACCAGTCTCATGAATTAACATTATATTTATAATCGTCTAAACTATCTTCAAAACCAAGTTGACTTGGTATTGTCTCTCATAGATTATTTATATTAATAGTAAAAGCTTCTTGATAAGTTCAACCGTTTCAGTCATCTGTTTCTATTCTTATATCATATGATTGTTTTATTTCATAATCAGGGGAATGAATAAGTTTAAGTGTAGATCATGTAATAGTAAAATATTGATTATCATCATCTCATGTTCAAGCAACTAGTGAATATGTATGTGTATCAAGTAAATCAGCATCAGTAGAAGTCAGAGTTCATATAGTAGAATCAGCAACTACATTTTCATTAATAGAATTATTTGAAAGAGCAATATCAGTTGGTATATTATTTGTTGATGCCTCTGTAGCAATTGTAAATTCTCTACTATGGTCTATATCTGTTCCAGCTATTTGCCAAATACTTCAACTAGTATTTGTCATAGCTTGTGGAGTTTCATCTGAAAAATTATTATCATTATCACTATCATATATATAATAGTATGTTGTTCATGAACTAGTTGCAGGTACATCAAAATTAGTATTTCCTACATCAAAATCCAAGTCAACTGTTCAAACTTCTCAAATTTCTTGAACTCTCCATTTACGAGTTAATAAATTATATCAAGCAGGGGTGTCAGTAGCTGTCCAAGTATTTCATCATCCATCATTTGATATAGTTAAAAATTCATTGTTAGCAATATCTACAAAAGTTGGACTAGCATTTGTTCATTCAGAGACAGCTTCAATAGTAATTATACTATCATTATTTACTGATTTTGATTTTATTTGTCACAGCTCTGATAGATCATCTCTTCATATTCAAAAAATATCATTTATATATGTTCAAGCAGTAGTTGTATCCCACATATTAGTTGATCAGTCTGAAGCTATATAATTAATTAATCAAGAATTTTGAGTCATTCAATATTTTAAAGATAGATATGATTCAATCTTTTGTTTATCAGCAGGACTAGTTCTAGAACCATAGTTTATTATTTCTGCTATTTTTCAGTCATATTCAAAAGGATTAGCAGCATCAGTACTCATTCATAGTCTATAATCTGTTCATCATAATACTTGATGAGTATTAGCAGTATAGTTATCGATTTTTAATCATTTTTCAGAAATCTCAGTTCAAGTTCCAGCACTATTTTCATTTATATTAATTAACATAGGTTTGCTTACAGGATATGAAGCTGTTCAAATTTGTGCAGATCTCCAGTCTGTACTTGCTCATATAGCATGAGTTATTACTTCATCATTAATCGCAGCTGTAAAAGCTCAAAGTACCAATCATCAAAACGTAAGTCAACAAAGTCAAGTATTAGTATTAGCATCATCACAATCAAATGCATATGGAACTTGTCATCATAAAGTTCAGTCGACCTGACTATCTGGAATTACAACAGCAAAATAACTATCTGTAGATACTCAATTTGCTAGATTTTCTAGATACTGAGTTGTTCCATTAAAATCTACAACTGGATTAAAATTTAAGTCTGTAGTAGTACTATAATATGTAGGGGATACTCATCCTCATGCATCGTAGCCGTTTCATGATTGGTCATCCCAAGTTGTAAGTGAGGCTCAATCAGTTGTTGTACTTGTTCAATCATCAGCTTTTAGCCATAATTCCATATTTGATGATACTCAACCAGGAGTAGGAACAAGTGAATCTAGATTAATTGCAAAAAAACCAAGTGTTCAAGCTTGTGTTCTATCATTTCAACCTGCTTCTCATCATGCTAAAGGATCACTATTTACTCAAAGTGTTGCTCCAGTTCAAGAAGTAGTAAATATACCAGCTGGATGAAATCACATGGCAAATGTATCTGTGCTTGATTGATTTCATCTAGAGTAATTACCATGTCTTCAAATAGTTTGTTCTATTCCATCAATAACAATAGAACCATATGAAGTTTGTCTTTGTCAAGCAGAAACATTAGATCTTGCTGTCCATACATTTGCCCAAGATAATATGTCCGATGGATCTGTTACATTTACTGTTGTATCAGAAGCTTTTGTAAAACTCCCAGTATCAGTTATATTTGTGTCACGAGCAATATTTAATGTTTGTGCTGTTGTTATGTCTTGAAGTCCAACTGAATCTTCAGAACTAAATACTTCAAGATAATCTGGCATTTCTAAAACTATTATTTGCCCATTTCCATCTGTTGCTAAATTTCAATCTACATCAGCTCAACCTTGGTCTGCTAGAACTCAATCTCATCTATATATTTCTGTCTGTAAATCAATATCTGTTGTAGATGTTCTTATTATATCCATAGAACCAAGTCAGCAATATTCATTTGAAGAATTTCTATTATAACAATATGATCTTGTTGAGAGTGAATCCATACTATCATATTCAAGATGTCATATACGTTGGGTTCTTGTATTTCCTGAATCAAAAGAAGCAGACCAAGCTACTATATATGTTTTATTATCTCACTTTATAGTAATAGTTTCACTTGTAGTATTTCATTCTATTGAAGCTGTATTTGATTCGCTTGAAATATTTGTAATATCTACTGTATTTGGAGTTGTTCATCAGTATACATTTCCAGTCCCTCCTATATCATAAATTCAATAGTTTGATTGATGTAGTTTTACGATTTGTAAATCAGAAGAATTTATAACACTTCATCCAGTAGGCGCATCTGTATCACGACGTTTTTGTACTTGAAATTCGGAATTTGCAGTAGCACCAATAACTATTCCAACTCATCTCGTCCAAGATTCATTTTCTGAATTGTCACGAGAAAATCATGTATAATTAGAACTGAATATATTCCCAGTCCCTACTGTTTGTGAAATCGTAAGTTGAGAATTATATCTCCCATTTGAAGTATCTTCATCATGAGTAGTTGCAATAATGAGATAGTCACCAGCTTCTGTTATCTCTATAGTACTATCATTTGGTTTAGTATAAATCCCATCATTTCTTATTTCACTATCAAAATTAAATCATCAAAATGTTGTTCCAGGTATTTGTCCTCAGCTACTATCCCTCCAGTGACCTATATCTCATACATTTGCATCTACAAATCAAATATTAAATATAAAAAATAGTTTGCAGATGATTATAATAAATATTTTTTTCATTTTTTGTTTCTAATTATTAATTAGTAAGATTATACAAAAATAGATTAAAAAATCTAGTTAATTTTAATTGTTTTTATTATAAATTTGTATAAAAAAAATAATGGAATAAAATATCTAGAAGATAAATTACTATACATAAAAAAATGAGTTTAGAAATATTAAAAAAGTATAAAATCAGAGCTAAAAAGTCGCTTTGACAGAATTTTTTGGTTAATGATGATATAGTTGAAGAAATAGCAAATACTATAGATGTAGAATGAAAAAATATAGTGGAAGTTTGACCATGATATGGTGCATTGACTGAAAAACTAATTAGTAGAAAACCAAAAAGCTTAAATTTGGTTGAGATAGACAATGATATGATATCAATCTTGAATAGTAGAATAGATGAATGAAATTTTGATTTAGCTAATATAGATTTTTCTATAAAAAATATAGATGTTTTGAAATATGAACCAGAATTTAAGAGTTATTCACTTATTGCAAATATACCTTATTATATTACATCACCAATCCTAAGACATTTCTTGTATGATATAGAAAATAAACCAGAATCTATGGTTATTTTGATGCAAAAAGATGTTTGAGATAAGATACTTTGAAAAGGGAAGAATAAATCTTCAGTTTTAAGTTTGTTTGTCGATAAAAAATCTCTTGTATGAGAATTTCTTGAAGTAACAAAGCAAAATTTCGTACCAGTACCAAAAGTTGAATCTAGTGTTTTAATATTTGAACTACACGATAAATATTCGGATGTAGATGATGACTTATTTTTAGAAATAATAAAAAAAGGTTTTAATGCACCTAGGAAAATGTTAATAAAAAATTTTGTTAATTCTTGATTTAATAAAGAATTAATCCTAAATATATTTAAGGAATTATGAATTGAAGATAATATCAGAGGAGAAGACTTATGAATAGATAAATGGATAGAATTAGTAAAAAAAATAAATAAAAAATAGACTAAATAATATTGTTTTAAAATATTTTATAAGTATAATATTTTAGAAAAAGAATTAAATTATTTATTAAATTTTAAGTCTTTTTTGGGGGATATATTATGCAAGATTTTTATGGTTTGTTAACTAGAAAACATACTAATAAAATAAATGCATTTATCCTTATATTTAGCAAGATTATTCCACAAATTAACATTTAATTGACTAGAAAAACTTGCTCTATTTAATATTATTTTTATAATGCAGACTCATGTTAAAAAAACATGTAATTTAGGTTTAGTAGAAAAGTTAATTTTTAGGGTTTTAATAGACATAAAAATAAGAGATTTTTATTTAAATAATAATTATTATTCATGCATAAAAGAGCTATAGTTCATTTATTGACAAAAGCTAGAATGGAAAGTCCAGAGTTTAACGCTGAGATTGATGCAATGGAAGAAATAAGCGAAAAATTTAAGATAAAAAATATATTATATTATAAGTGAGATGTTATAAAATTTGATGCTTTAATTTCAAAATTAAAAAAGTTTCATATTTTATTAAAAAATTATTCAAATAAAGAAGATTTAAAAGAACAAGTTTTGGATTATGCAGAGACACATGATGTTGTTTTTGTATCAACTCCTTTAGAATTACTTGTAAATACTGCAAATGAGGTAATGTTAGAATTAGGGAAACCTATATCTGATGATCCAAATGTTTTCAGAGATAAATTCTTACAAAGAGCATTATTGCAGGAACATAATCCTGAATTATGAATAAAATTCATCAAGTGAACTCCTGATGATTTAGATATAGATGAGATTGAAGAGAGTGTCTGATATCCATTTATAGTAAAACCTGTAGATTGAATACAGAGTTCTTGAGTAGCAAAAATTCATAACAAAGATGATTTTTCAGAATATTTACTAGAATATAATGATCTTCATGAAAGATTAAAATCTAGATGAGTAGATAATAAAGAACTAATAGTAGAAGAATTTATTAATTGAAAATTATATTCAATAGATTATTTTGTTAATTGAGACTGAGAAACTATTATTTCTAAACCAGTAAAGGTTAGATTGTGAATTGATGTTGATGTTGATGATTATTGTAATATTGCAAGAATATCTACTGAAAAAACAGAGTGAGAATTTAAATGAAAAAGATTAAAAACTTTTATTAATTCTACTGTTAAAGCTACTTGAATTAGAAATACTTTTGTTCATCATGAGTTTAAAATTAATTCAAAATGAGTTTTAAAAACAATAGAATTAAATGGTAGAATAGGTTGATGAAGATTAGAGCTTTTAAAAAGATCATATTGATTCAATTTGTATGAATTACTTTTAGATATAGATTCAAAACCATGAAAATTAAAAGAAAGTAATATCGCTGTAAATATTTATGCTACAAAAAGATGAATTTTAGAATGATTTAATAAAAAATTAATAAAAAAGATTGAAGCTAGAAAGTCTTACTTTGATTCAAGATATGATGAGTGTAATATTTGAAAAGAAGTATGATTAACAAAAGATTGATTTGTGAAAGTATGAGTAATTAAGCTAAAAAATAAAGATTATAAAGCATTAAGAAAAGATTTTTTATATATTAAATCTAAATATAAAGATTTACTCGATATAGAGGTCGAAGAAAAACCTCATAAAAAGAAAATTGTAAGAGCTTTATCTAAAGTTACTTGAATGTTTAAGAGAAAAAATAAATAAAAAGACTAAAATTAATTTTAGTCTTTTTTTAAATTGCATTTTTTCTAGATTCATCATTCATTTTTGCTCTTACATTTTGTATTTTTGGATTGTAGTATCATCAAACTATATTTAAAAGCATTTTATTAGTTGTTTCTTTCGTACTAATAATAGATTCTATTTGTTGTTTTCATATATTTTTTAAAATTATATCTACTATTCCATATACATTTCTTTTTGTTTTATATGATACTTTAGCTATTAATTCTCTAGAAAATTGAAAAATCTGATATTTGTTCTTTAGATAATTATAGAATTTGTCTCATGTTATATTTCAGTCATTTCATTTTAACTTTTCATTTACTACATAGTAAACAGCATCAGATATGAATAGAGGTTTTATCATTTCTATTTTTTCTCATTTCTTAATTTTTTCTTTTTTTATATTTTTTAATTTCTCCGTTTCTTCAAAAGAGATTTTTCCTATGAATAAATCCTCTGGATTTATTCATTTTTTTCATTTTGTTTTTATAAATAAATTTATTTCATCTATTGCTTTAAATAGTCATCTTGTATAAGTTGTATCCTTGTGTTGTACATGTTTTTTATTATTTCTTTTGAGTCTATAAAATCTATCTATTGGTGATATAACATCTGGATCTATTTTTTCACTTAATTCTAAAAAATCAATTAATCATGCATCATTTAACAACTCTCACATCAATGTTTTTATAAAATTTGAGTTAATATAAACTTTAGTAATATCTATTATAGAATCTCAATCTGCATCAATTTTATAGAGTTCTTCTCAATACATAAAAATTTGTTCCATAAGTATTGCTACTCATTCATCTTTTTCTGTACTTTTAGCTCATCTTAGGTTTCATAGTAATTGTCTTCAGTTATGATCAGTTACATTATGAGTCTCTATTTCATGTTGACCTAATTTTAAAAATCTAGATATTTTAATATCTTCAAATTTTTCAGTAGTAGGGAACTGGACTCATTTTGGTCAGTCTGAAATACTTTTTACATCTTCATTACTCTCAACAATATGCTCTAATTTTTCTAGTGCTTCTACTAGAATATTAAATCATAATATATAATCTGATTTTGGTATTTTTAAATCTAAAAAGTCTCAAGCTATAGATTTTGCTTTTTCTTTTTTTTCATATTTGTAAGATTTTGCCAAAAATGGATTAATCTTATCTAGATATAATTCAAACCTTTTTTGTTCAGTTTCAGTTAGTGAATCTTTGAACTCATCGTATTTATCTTTTATATATTCATATGAAGCTATTGTATCTTTTTTATTATCTTTTATATCTCAACCATATAATTTAGCATCTAATTTTTGAATTTTTGATTCAAGTTTTTCTTCTTGATCTTCTGAAAGAGAATTTTCTATTCATGCTTTTTCTAGTTCAAAAATTAGAGATTTTAAACAGTAGTCTATAAAGTCACATTTTTCTGTTAGTGAATTTATAAATATACTTTTTTTATCAGTTCTTACTTTGTCTTCAGAAAATATATCAAGTAGTTCTACTTCATTTAAAGCGGCCCTTATTTGTTCTTTTTTTTCATTTAATAATGAGACTAGTTTTTTATTTGCAGAAAGAAGTAATTTTCTTTTAGATTTTTTTCATGATTTTTTGTAAGTTTCCAAATTTAATCATCATCAATTCACAAATAATGTAGTATTTATTTTTGTTTTTTCATCATATGAGTAGGTAACTTCTGATATTTTCCATAAGTCTTTTCATACCCAATTTTTTTCATCAAAAATAAGAAGATTTTGTTCATTTATCAAATCTTCTAAATTTTGTTGTTTAGATAGTGTATTTTTAGACTTTGTCATATAATAAATATATATTTTATATATCTATTATTTTAATATATTTTTCAAAAATAGTCAAAAAATGACTAATTTAATAATTAGCCATTGTTTTTATGAAATATACTATTATAAAATATGTAAATATTGTGGCAAGTATTACATATATTTTATCTCTATAAATAGGGAGAAACTTGAATGAATTAATCATTAAAAGTATTATAGTAAAATAAAAGAAAAATATTAATGATATATATACTTCTTGTTCTGAAAAGATTCTATATTCTGAAAGGAACTGCATAATATTTTCTTTTTCTGAATTGAAAATTAAATCAGGTAAAAAATATATATAATCAAAAAGATGTTTTATTATAGTTAAATTTGCATCAAAAGTTCAGTCTATATTTACTAAATTAACAGTTCATAAATCAAAATATCACTTAAATTTTAACAATCAGAATAATGCAAATATAAGAGAAATGAGAATTGAAATTATTATTTTCATATTTTATTATTTGTAATAATATTTTTACTATAGTACTGAAAAATGAAAAAAAACAATCTATTTTTCTTTTCTTTACTTTTTAACATTTTTGCATAAAATACGCCAAATTATTAACAATCTTTTAACAATTAGATAAAAAATGGAAATAAATAATATTAGAAATTTTTGTATTATAGCTCATATCGATCATGGTAAATCAACGTTAGCTGATAGATTACTTGAAATTACAGGTACTATAGATAAAAGAGATATGAAGCATGGGCAGATGTTAGATACTATGGAATTAGAACAGGAAAGAGGTATAACAATCAAGCTTCAGCCTGTTAGAATGACTTGGAAAGGTTATGAAATGAATATAATTGATACACCAGGTCATGTAGATTTTCAATATGAAGTTTCTAGATCTCTTGCATCAGTAGAGTGAGCTTTATTAATTGTGGATGCTACTCAATGAATAGAGGCACAAACTCTTTCGAATGTATATATGGCTATTGATAATGATTTAGATATTATTCCTGTTATTAATAAAATAGATTTACCAGCTGCAGATTTTGATAAAGTAGCTGAAGAAATAGTTAATTTATTAGGTTGTGATAAATCAGAAATAATTTGAGTTTCGGCTAAAACATGAGAAAATGTTGAGACTATATTAGATGAGGTTATAGATAGAATTTCTTCTCCTAAAGTGTATTCAGAAAAACATCCAGAAAATGATGAATTAAAAGCACTTGTATTTGATTCACAATATGATCCATACAGGTGAGTTGTATCATATATAAAGGTATTTCAAGGTGAAATTAAAAAATGAGATACTTGTCATTTCTTAAATACTTCTAAAAAGATAGAGGCACTTGATGTATGACATTTTGCACCAACTTATACAAGTGATAATAAGATATGACTTGGTTCTATTTGATATGTAGTAACTGGTTTAAAGACAATTAGAGATGCCAAAGTAGGTGATACAATGTGGAAATCAGAAATGATAGATTGACCAAAAGATAAGCCAGAAGATGCTAATCCAATAGAGTGATTTTGAGAGGTTACTCCATTTATATATGCAGGTATTTTTGCTATGGATTCAAGTGAATATCCTTTGCTTAAAGATGCTATGGAGAAGCTTGTTTTAAACGATTCAGCATTATTTGTTGAACAGGAAGTTTCACCAGCATTATGACATGGATATAGATGCGGATTTTTATGATTATTACATTTAGATATTGTAAAAGAAAGACTTTTTAGAGAGTTCAATATGGATGTTATAATGACGGCTCCACAAGTAACTTATAGAGTAGTTTTATTAGGAGATAAGCGTTCAGAATATTCTAGATATGCAGCTGAGTTATTAGATAACGAAAAAGGTCAAAAATGTACTAGAATATTAGTTTCAAACCCAGAAGATTTACCGAGTAGAGAGAGATATTTATACATTGAAGAACCTATAGCAAAAGTAGAAATAATTACTCCGGTAGATTATGTTTGAAATTTAATGCAATTATCACAAGACAGAAGATGAAACTTTAAGAATCAACAATTTATAGATTCAGATAGAGTAATGCTTACTTATGAATTACCAATGAATGAACTAATATGAGATTTTTATGATGAAATAAAATCATTAAGCTCATGATATGCATCTCTAAACTATGAATTAATTAAATATAATGAAGATGATTTAGTAAAATTAGAAGTATTAATAGCAGATGAAAAAGTAGATGCTCTAGCTTTTATATGTCACAGATTACAAGCTCGTTATTTATGATGAAAAATATGTGCTAATCTAAAAACTTCAATTCCAAAAGCTCTTTTTACAATAAAAATTCAAGCTGTAGTTTGAGGTGATGTTGTATGAAGAGAAAATCTATCAGCTATGAGAAAAGATGTAACAGCTAAACTATATGGTTGAGATATATCTAGAAAGAAAAAATTACTAGAAAAACAAAAGAAAGGTAAAAAGAAAATGAAACAATTTGGTAAAGTAAGTTTACCTAGTGAAGCGTTTGTTAATTTATTGAAGAAATAATTAATATAATTATGTACTATATAAATCTAACTATCCAGATAATTATACTACTATCTTTTAGTGTATTTTTTATCTTATTTATAAATTCAATTATAAATTCAGTTAGGTTTAAAGTCCCTCAAGTATGAACTTTCCCTTCCGATTTCAGGGTAATGAAAAAGTGATTGTGAAAGTATAAATTATCCTGAAAGAATTTAGTAGATTTATGAAGTGGAAGCTGAAAAGCTTTAAGGTTTTTTGAAAAAGAATTTTGAACAAAATCTACTTGATATGAGATTGATTTTTCAAATGTAATTATTTCTAAAATAATATGATATATTTTATGAAATAAGTCAAAAATAATCAAGTGAGATTATTTAAAAGCTGATTTATCTGATTATGATATAGTTTATGTATATTGATTTACAGTTCTAATGCCATGAATTGAGAAAAAACTATGGAATAATTGTAAAAAATGAACATTGGTGATATCTAATGCATTCAAAATGCCAAATAAAAAAGCAATTAATATTCTGCTTAATAATTCATGAAAAGAGGAAATATATATTTATAAGATTTAAAAAAAAGACTCAAGTTTGAGTCTTTTTTTTATAATTTTATGTTTATTTCTACTTCTATATCTTCTCAACCATCAGGGTTTTTGACTTTGAATTTATTTAATCCAGGATTTACATAAATAGTTTTATCTTCTTTTAGTTCTTCTAAATATGATTCTACTTTATTTAATGCATCATTTGGAGTAGTATCGGCCTTAATTAGGTAATCATCTGCTCACATTCTAATAGCTTTATCTATTTTATCCCTATCTACTACATTTGTAAAAATTATAATTTTACATTTAGATGAAGTTTGAGATTTTATTGCTTCTAGAGTCTCAAAACCATTCATCGATGGCATCATAAGATCTAGTAATACAACATCTGGGTCAAAAGAAGAAATTATAGAAAGTCCTTCTACACCATCATATCATGATTTTACTTCATAACCATATTTTTGAAATTTGGTTGCGTACATATCATTTAATATTTGATCATCTTCAACTATTAATAATTTTTTATCCATAATATTTTAATTAATTATATATTTTAATTTTATCATATTTATTCTAATATTCAAATTTTTATTTCTCCCTTTTCCAAAGGGAGTACCCGAAGGGGGAGGGATTAGAAAAAAAGTGCTTGTATTTCCTTACTTCAATTCCAAATCGAAGTAAAAATTACTACCGACATCTAATTCTGACTCTACTTTAATTTCTGAGTTAAATTCCTTTAAAACACTTTTTGAGATAGCCAGTCAAAGCCCTAATCATGAAGTATTTTGTCTTTGCATACTGGATTCTACCTGACTAAATTTATTAAATAATATATCTAATTTATCTTTTGGAATTCATACTCAGGTATCAATAATTTCAAATCTTGCTTTTGAAGAATTTTTGGAAATTTTAAATGTTATATTTCATCATTCTTTGGTAAACTTAAGTGCATTTGTAAGTAAATTCAATAAGACTTGTTTTAATTTATCTTTATCTGTGTTTATTTCTATAAATTCTAAATTTGAGTCTATATCTAAGTTAAATCATATTCATTTTTTCTCTATTTCTAGATGTATATCTCTATATACTGATTTAGCTAAATCTTTTATTTTTATATCTTTCATATAAAATTCCATTTTTCCAGATTCAATTTTTCCTATTGATAAAACATCATTTACTAGGTTTATTAATCTAATAGAACTGGTATATGTGTGTTTTAGAGATTTTGTTACTTCTTCGTTTATTTTTCACATATCTCATTCCAGAATCATAGAAAGGTATCATCTGATAGATGTTAGGGGAGTTCTTAGCTCATGTCATACGATAGAAATAAACTCATCTTTTGTTCTATTTATTTTTATTAAATCTATTTCTGCTTGTTTTAATGATTTAAGTTCTTTTAGATTACTTATTATTAAAACTGTTCAGTTATTTTGTGTACTTGTTCAACTACATAATACTGGAACCAGTTCTCAAGATTTTGATTTTATAGTAGCTTCATATTTTACTTTATCTAGGTTTTTCTTTTTTGAATTATTTTCATTTATTACTTCTATACTTTCTTTGTCCCAAAAATCATAATAATTTTTTCAAATTATTTCGTCTTGAGAATATCATGTTAATTCACAAAAAACATTATTTATAAAAATAGTAGAGTTATTTTCATCTCAAATCCATAAACTTTCGTTCATATGCTCTACTATTTGTTTGTAAATCTCTAGATTATCTAGCTCAATATTACTTTTTTCGTCCATAGAATAATTAATATTTTATATATATACTTTTATTTTAATATAAAACGTCAAAAAAAGCTAAAAATACTAGTCATTTTCTTTTGACAAAGCTCCCTTTTCTTATATAATTCCACTGCTTTATAAAAAAGCGAACTATGGTGCCCGTAGTTCAGTTGGTTAGAATGCCGGGTTGTGATTCCGGAGGTCGAGGGTTCGAACCCCTTCGGGCACCCCATTAAATACACAAAAATTCTTTATTTCTTGCCCTTAGAATTAAGGGAAAGATGTCCGAAGGACAGAAAGGGTTATTAATTGTTTTTATTAAAAGTTTTTAAGTAGAAAGTTTTAGTCCTATATTATAACTTTTTGCTCGAGAGATTTTTAATATTAAAATTCGAAAAAGCCTTATAAAACGAATTTTATTATGATAAATCAAAAAAACTATCAGAAATGATGGTTAATATTTTATTATTTAATTTTATGTCATAGATGACAAATAAAGATTTAGCTCTGTTTGAAGAGTTATTCAAGGAATCTCCTGAAATCAAATATCCAAAAGATTGAGAGGTTATTTCTGGTACTATTATTAAAATAGAAAAGAAAAATATTTTAGTAAATGTTAATAACCAATTTACTGGTTTAGTTATATCTAAAGAAGTTGGTAATACTGTTGATTTAAGTGAATTAAAAGCTGGACAAGCTATTGATGTAATGGTTTTAGGTGATTCTATTGAAAGAGGTTTATTAATCCTTTCATTAAAAAGAGCAAACCAAATCAAAAACTTATCAAATCTTGCTAAATATAACGAATCTTCTGAAGTTATTCATGTTAAACCTACTGAAGCAAATAAATGAGGTTTACTTGTTGATATTGATGGTTTAAAAGGGTTTATACCTGTTTCTCAATTAACTCCATTACACTACCCTAGAGTAGAATGAGCTGATCCAGAAAAAATTCTAGAACACTTAAATGGTTTAATTGGTCTTGATTTCAAGGTAAGAGTTATAAATGTTGATGAAAATGGTAAAAAAATCATATTCTCAGAAAAAGCTGCTATTGAAGAAGATAGAACTAAAGCATTAACTAGCTTAAAAGAAGGAGCTATTGTTGAATGAGTTGTAAGTGGTATATTATCATATGGTTTATTTGTTACTTTTGAAGGTTTAGAATGATTAGTTCATGTTTCTGAAATAGATTGGGGACACGTTACAGATCCTTCAAAATTTGCTAAAGTATGAATGAAAGTTAAAGTAAAAGTTATAGGACTTGATAATGAAAAAATCTCATTATCTATAAAAAGACTTAAAGAAAATCCTTGGGATGTTCTTGCTAAAAAGTACAAACTTGGTGATTCAATTGTTGCTCCAATTTCTAGAATTTCTAAATTTGGTGCGTTCATGGATCTTGAAGGTGGAATACAAGGTTTAATCCACTTATCTGAAATATCTCATGGTGTTGTTAAAGATATCAGAGATCATATCAAAGTTGGTGAAGAGGTTACTGCTAAAATTATTAATTTTGAACCAACAAAGAAAAGAATTGGTTTATCATTAAAAGCTTTACAAAAAGCACCAAAATGAACTGTTAAAAAAGCTCCAGCTAAAAAAGTAGAAGCTTTAGAAGAAGACAAGATAGATGCTGAAGTAGCTGAAACAAAAAAAGCTGCAGTAAAAAAAGCACCTGCTAAAAAAGTTGCGGAAAAAAAAGAAGAAGTAAAAAAAGAAGAAACTAAATAATTACTAAAAGTAGTTTTGGGAAGTATTTATACACAAAATTACTAATTTAAAGACTATAATTAGTCTTGCTTATTAAAATAATTAAACACAAGATGGACAAAAAAATATTAAACACAATGTTTGAAAACTTATTACATATTGGTAATAAAACAAATTACTGGAGCCCAAGAATGAAAAATTATATCTATGGATCAGTAAATGGTATTCACGTTATTAACTTAACTGAAACTGCTAAAAAATTAGAAGAAGTAAAAGCTGAATTAAAAGAGTTACATGCTACAGGTAAAAAAATTCTTTTTGTTGCAACTAAATTACAATCAAGAGATGCATTTGTAGAACTTGCTAAAGAAACTGGTCATTACTATGTTTCTGAAAAATGGGTTCCAGGATTATTAACAAATTTTAAAACAATAAAAAGAAGAATTTCTACTTATTTAAAATTATTAAAAGATTCTGAATCAGGAGCAATGGACGTTTTAACTAAAAAAGAAGTTGCTAACAAAATGTTAGAACTAGAAAAATTAGATAGAGCATTCAAATGATTAAAAGAAATGAAAAGAGTTCCAGATGTATTATTTGTAGTTGATGGTATTTATGAAAAACAAGCTGTTAAAGAAGCTAATTCTCTAAATATTAAATCATTTGCTATTATGAATACAAATGGTGATGATACTATTGTAGATAATTTAATACCTGCTAATACAAATTCTGTAAAATCAACAGAGTATATTGCTAATGAAATTAAATCAAATTTATCATGAGTAAAAGTTCAAGCTCAAACTACATGAAGAGTAAATAAAATGGTACATAAAAAACCAAATACTGCTGCTGCACCTGCTAAAAAGGTAGAAGTTAAAAAAGCTCCAGTAAAAGATACTCCAGTAAAAGAAGCTCCAGTTAAAAAAGAAACTCCTGCTAAAAAAGTAGAAGCTAAAAAAACTGCTGCTCCTAAAACTGAAAAAGTAGAAAAAACAGAAGAAAAATAAAAATATAATATTTTCTTAATTACTAGTCTATGGAAAATAAACAAGTATCAAACGGTGATAAACTAAAAAATGCAATTTGTTATATACCACTTGGTTGAGTAGTTTTGTTTTTTACAGAACAAACTAAATCAAATGTATTAATGAAGCATATAAAATATTGAACAGCTTTATTTTTAGCTTTTGTTATACTTAGATTTATTATAGCATGAATATTAATGTTACCTATTAGTGGACTTTTATCACTAGTATATATTTGAATTACATGATTTTTCTGATACAAAGCATATAATTGAGAAGATATAAATATTGAATACATAGATGACTTTGAAAAAAAAGTGAAGGATAACTTAAATGATAATACAAGTCCTGATAAAAAAGAAGAGACAAAAAAAGAAGTTAAGGAAGAACAAAAAAAAGAGGATAAAAAAGATGATGATGTATTAGATTTTTAGAGATGATTAAAAATTAAATTTTAACCAAAAAGATTATGGCAATTACTGCTGCTCAAATTAAAGAACTTAGAGAACTTACTGGTATCGGTATGATGGAATGTAAAAAAGCATTAACTGAAACTGATGGTGATATGGAAAAAGCAATTGATGAATTAAGAAAAAAAGGTTTATCTAAAGCTGCTAAAAAAGCTGATAGAGAAACTGCAGAAGGATGAATCAAAATTATTGTAAATGGAAGCAAGGCTGCTGTTTTATCTATAGCTTGTGAAACTGATTTCTTAGCTATTTCAGATAAATTTAAAGCTATGCTTACAGTAATATGTGAATATTTAGCTGAAAATGGAGAATCTTCAAAAGAAGCTGCTCAAGAAAAAATTAATAGTGAATACGCATTAGAATTAGGTGAAAACTTACAAATAAATGAATATAAAATAGTAGAAGCTGATGTAGTTTCATCTTATGTTCATTCAAATGGTAAATTAGCTGCACTTATTACTGCTAAAGCTTGAACAGATGAAGAAAAAGCAAAACAAGTTGCTATGCATGTAACTGCTGCTAATCCAGAATATTTGTCTCCAGATGATATTTCTGAAGAAGTAATAGAAAAAGAAAAATCTATTCAATTAGAAATAATGAAAAATGATCCAAAAATGGGTGGTAAATCAGATGATGTACTACTAAAAATTATTGGAGGGAAAATGGGAAAATTCAAATCTGATATTTCTCTATTAGAACAAGCTTTTGTTATAGATCCAAATCAAAAAGTGAAAAACTTTATTGGTGAAGATTCAATTACTGCTTTCTATAGATTTTCTGTATAAACAACCCACCCCCTAACCCCCTCCCTATAAATGAGGGGGAATAGAAAATATTTTAAAATAAGATTATGTTAGACCTACAAAAGCTTCAAAAAGAAGTATTTCAAAATAAGGTTAATAAATGATTCAATATCACAAATGTAGATATGGAATTTAACCTTATTCACTGAGAACTTGCAGAAGCTTTTGAGGCTTACCATAGAGATAAATGAAATGTTTGAGAAGAATTAGCAGATGTTACAATCTATCTATTATGACTAGCTGAAATTCTTTGAGTAAATCTAGAAGATGAAATTACAAAAAAAATAGAAGTTAATAAGAAAAGAGTATACAAAAAACAAGGAATAGGTCATATAAAAACTGATTAATTTCCAATATATAGCCTCATATTTCATCGGTTAGAATTCGGGATTCCAAATCCCGCGAGCTAGGTTCGATTCCTAGTGAGGCTGCCATTTAAGATTTAAAGAGAAATGCATTAATTAATCTGAATTAATGCATTTTTTATTTAAAAATTAATCTGATTCCTAGAGAGATTACAATAGAAAAAATTGCTTTATTAATTTTGCGATTATAATATAAATATATAATAATTAATTTCCAAAATTATGAGTAAAGATATATATTATACATTAGAAGAAGCGAAAAAAATATCAGATAAAAAAATTTTAAAGAAAGCAAAAGCTTTTTCTAAAAAAATAATCAATAAACAAAAAGAAAGTCAATATGTTTAAAATAGAATTAAAATCAGAAGTTATTGATAAAATAGATAACTTTATAGATTGATATTTAAACAGTTTTTTAAGTTTATTTATAGATTCATGAATTAAAGATGTTTACTTAATAGAAGAAAATTACAAAAATATAGCAACTAAATTTAGAGATCAAATATATTCATCTTTACAAGAAACTTGTGAAAAAGAAATTATATTTTGAAAAAAAGTATGAGATAAAAATCAATTATCAATTATTATTTCAATATGAAATTATAAACTTTTTGTTGATTACAAAGAGGATGAGATATTAAAAATAAGATTTATTGAAAATATAGAATTTTATAAAAAATAATTTTAATTTGGTATTATTGAGTTTTTAATATTCTCTAGGATGGCATGTAATTGTTTAAATAAAGTCAAAAAGTATCAAATTATATGATTTGATACTTTTTTTGTTTTTAAATATGTTAAAGGACTACTAATATAATAGTAGCCCTTTGGTTGTATAGCGGGTACCCCAGAGAGTAATCTCAGGCACGTCAGGTTCAATTTTATACAAAGAAAAGGTCTTTTATTAGCCACAATCCTATAGAGGTATTGATATAGCTACCTAATTCATGATATTAGGCATCCTTTAGCTTAACTAAATTTGAATTTATCTGATGAGTGTAATAAATGAATACAACAGTCCCCATAAAAAATGTAAATATATGATATATAATAATATTATTATGTCAAATTATTGATTTATTTATTAATAGTTCCAAAAATCTTTTACTTATAAAATGTTCAACAAAAAAAGCCGCATATAGCAGCTTTTTCTTAGTTAGTTTTAACAAGATGCGAAAAGAGAAATAATAAGGGGAATGTTTTATCTTTAGTTTAGACTCATAACATTCTTATTCTTATATTTTCAAACGACTTATTAAAAAGTGTTAATCAATTACTACAACTCAGGTTTTCCACAAGGTTCGTAATAAGCCTTATGAGTTTTCATAACTGTCAGCCTGTTATAGGCACCATTTGAGTGCCTGAATACAAGGCTGAATCCGATTTCAGATTCACCGAAGCTATCGTAAATAATTTCAAAAGAATTGCGAACTACAAGTACAGTGAACGTAGAATCAAACAACGAGCCTTTTTTATGTACTCGAAATAAGGGTGGTTTTTTACCTTCATCACGGTACATAAAGCTTGCATGTTGCATCGCCCTTCTTTTGAAGTTTCTGTACAAATTTTTTTCAAGTACATTTACGCCTTCTGGTAGCCGCATAAAAACTGTTGTTCTATTTTCTAACTTTTGCATTGCAAAATCCTCTTTCATTAATTAAGAATAGATTTGAATTATAAGTATTTTATTAAAATAGTCAAATTCACTCTAAAAATATAGAAATAAATTAAAAAAATTATTATAGTGACTAGAAAAAGTCATGATTATTATTTTTTCATTGATAACTTGGCATTTAGATATTTTTAAATATAATAAAAATAATTTAACATTAGTACTATAAGCAAACTATGCAAGAAAAAATTATTGAAATACTGAAATGAGCTATAAAAAAATTATATAATATAGAAATATCAGAATTATTATTAAAAGAAGTCCCAAAAAAACAATTTGGAGATTTATCATTTAACTGTTGAATATTAGCTAGGGATACAAAGAAAAATCCTGTATTGATTGCCAGTGAATTATCGGGAATATTATGAAAAAATGATATTATAGATGAAGTACAATCTGCAGGACCATTTATTAATTTTAAAATATCAGAGTCTATTTATTCTGATATATTCAAGAATATTTATTCTGATAAAGAAGCTTTTTTATCACCAAATACATGAAATAATGAGCTGATAGTAGTAGATTATATATGAATGAATGTAGGTAAACCTATGCATATTGGTCATATGTGTACACCAAATATTGGTCAGACTATGATTAATTTATATAAAAATAATTGATTTAAAGTAATTTCTGATAGTCATATAGGAGATTGGGGTATTATTTTTTGAAAATTGATTACCGCATATAAGTTATGGTGAGATAAAAATAAGTTAGAAAAAAATCCAGTTGATTATCTTTTAGAGTTATATGTGAAAATTACTGAAGAAACTGAAAAAGATGAACAATATGAACAAAAATTTAGAGATGAATTTAAATTACTCTCAGAATGAAATCCAGAATCAATTAAAATGTGGGCAGAGTTCACTTCTCATACAATTAGTGATATGAATAAACAGTTAGCAAGACTTGCTGTTTATCCACAATATAATATAGGTGAAAGTTTTTATGAAGGTATATGATTACCAAAAATGGAAAATTATCCTGATCTAGAATTTGATATGGAATCAATTGTTTCTGAGTTAGTAGAAAAATGAATTGCTACAAAAAATAATGATAATTCTGTATGAGTAATATTTGATGATGAGACAAAACTTCCTTCATGTATACTTCAAAAGAAAGATTCTACACATTGATACTTAGCTTCTGATTTAGCATCAATTAAATATAGGGTAAATAACTTTTCAGCAAATAAAATTATATACTTTGTTGATGTTAGACAACAACTTCATTTTAAGCAAGCTTTTGAAATAGCAAAGAAAGCAGGTTGGTTAAATAATTGATGAATACAAACTGAATTAATTCATGCCGCTAATTGATTTATAAGCTGAAAAGAGGGTGCATTTTCTACAAGAAAATGAAATATAATAAAGTTAGACTTATTACTAAATGAAGCAGAAACTAGAGCTAAAGCTATTATTTTAGAAAAGAGAGACGATTTATCTGAAGAAGAATTAAATGAATTATCAAAACAAATTTGAATCTGAGCTATTAAATATGGTCATTTAAAAAAATCAAGAGAAACTGATATGATTTTTGACTGGGATGAATTCATGACATTTGAAGGGAATAGTTGACCATATATTCAATATGCCTATGTAAGAGCAAGAAGAATAATAGAAAAATATTGAAAATCTATTTGAACTACTGATTCAAATTTTGAACATGAACAAGAAATTGAATTATTAAAGTGAATTCAAAATTATACAGAAGTATTAAATAAAACTCTAGATACTAATATGCCACATCATCTATGTAATTATGCCTATGATCTTACTAAAAAATTTAGTAGTTTTTATAACAGTGTTCATATATTAAATGAAGAAGACGAAGAAAAGAAAATATTACGCTTACAGTTAATAGATATGTTTACTAAGGTATTAAAAAATAGTTTTGATATATTAGGTATTACAATGCCGGAAAAGATGTAAAAGAATATTATACATTAAAAATTTGATTTTTCAGATAATAAAAGTAGATTAAACAATAGCTTAATCTACTTTTTTAGTTATTAACTAATTTATCATGAAAATTTCAGAATATAAGGATTATGAGTTGAGAGAATTAAGACAAGAATGTCTTGAAAACTTGGATTGTAGTCCTTTAGTTATATCAATATTGGAAGAAGTAAATAAAGAAATTAGAAATAGGATGATGCCATATATGTAATAAAAAAATTACTGTATTTATGAAAGTTTTTTGAATGTAAAAAAAATTTGTTTTTCTGTTTTATATAATTATATTTATATGATATTTTATTAGTTAAATAATTACCATGAGAAAAGTATTAACAATTATTTTATTTACCTTATTATTATTTTGATTTTATAATATAGTAATCGCAGGTTTCAATGATAGAATAAAAAGTAAGATGAATTATTTTTATTATAAATTAGAAAAAACTACCCCTAATATTGAGGATAGAATAGATAAACTAGAAACTGTAATTCAAAAAATAGATAATTTAAAAGATAGAAAAGTGGATACACTTAGCAAAAAAATTATAGTAGCATTAAATTTAATAGAATCAAGTATTAATAAGAAAATAATTTATTATAGAAAGACGATGCTTGATACTGAGCCTGTTTGAGATGGTAATAATCCTTCAGTCACAATTATTAGTCCAAATGAAAGTGATATACTTACTACTACAGTAGAATTTCTTGTATCTTCACCATTAGCTAATAATTGTTACTCATCAATAAATAGAGAGGAGGAAAATTTAATGACACCTAAAGAAGATAACACATGGTTGTCAATTTATGAACCATCAACACTTCCTATATGAAAAGTTATATTATCTGCATCTTGTTATGATTTAAAATGAAATAAGTTATCAGCATATATTAATGTTTATAATGAAGAAATTGAACTAAATGATATTCAAGAAATATCATATTTTTCAACAGTTGATAATGCAGAATTAGAATGATATATGTATATACCGCAAAATTTAGACGAACCTAGACCACTATTGGTATGGTTACATTGAGGATGAGGTGATTGAAAAGGTTTTGCCAGTCCAGCAAGTTGAGATGCTATTAATGGTGTTAAAAATAGAGATTGGTTTGCTATAGCTCCTAAGGGAAGATCTTGGAATTTTGAGGACCTTGGTTGTACTTACCCATATTCTTCATCATATATAAACACACCAAATTCTACTGCATGACCTTGAGAGCAAGATATTCTTGATTCTATAGAATACATGAAAGCAAATTATAATATTGATGTAAATAAAATTTATTTAATGTGATTTTCTATGGGAGGGAAATGAACTTATACAATATGACTTAGAAATCCTGATATTTTCGCAGCAATTGCACCTATTAGCCCAGCAAATAACTGGTATAATATATGGGAACATAATCCTTGAAGAAGAGCTTGTATTGATGTTATTTCTTGATGAAGCTATGATAAGGATAACCTAGAGATAAATACTATGTATAAAATGCAAAGTGCTAATTTTTTGATAGAAAATGCATATAATCTTCCTGTATTTCATGCTCATGGAACTAAAGATAATCTTGCCTATAATTATTTAGATTGACCAAGAGAAGAGCCAACATATAACTACGGTTTTAATATGACTACTAATTCTGATTGGGATTGAAAGGAAGTTGTTGATGGAGTAGAACTAGACTTTTGACATACTCCTACATTTTCAGAATTGAATGACAAATTTCCTTCATGATATAAGTTTGCATATATTTTTACTAAAGTTTCACATAAAGTTGATCCTTTATTTCATGTATGAGCTTTAGAAACAACAGAAAATATAGATGGTGTTTTAAATCCTAGAAAAGATAATTACTATTATGGTACATTTGATTTTTTAGAAAACTTTAAGAGGGTAGTAAATCCAAGCACAGTTGTATTTAAAACATATACTAATGAACATACTAAGTCATATTGGACAAATATTGAGATCACAAATCCTTGGGAAAATTTACCATGAGGACTTAGAGCTATTTCTCATGGAGTAGAGTCAAATAAGAATGAATTATCACTAGAATTGTCAAGAGTTAATAAAGTAGATATTGATTTAAATAAAGCAGATTTAAAAATAAATAAATCAGATGAACTTTTAATTTCTATTGATAGATTGAACGATTCACTTTATTCTAAAGATTTAATAATGGATGAGAATGAAGATTTAAATGTTACTTTAACCTTAACTTGAAAGTTTAGTAATATTGATAATTTAATTCTTAAACAAAATGGTCAAGAAATATCTGATAACCTTGTGAATTTCAATAGTGATATTATAGAAATATGACCGATTAACATAGAAAACATAGAATGGATATCAATTCTTGAAATCTAGTGTTTACATAAATAATTTATTTCTTTCTTTTTCTTGCTGATTTCAAATATCTAAATATTTAGGAATTTCAGCTTTCGTAAATCATTACTGGATTTGATAATTATTGTCTAAAAAAATTATGTAATTTATCTCACTGTTCTGAACTTCATTGTGTTATTATATAGATCTCTCACATATTTGTTATCTTAGCAAAAGTTTCAGTTCATTCTTTCAATGATAGTCACATTCAGTAATTAAGATCTAGGGGAATATTATTAACTCATCATATATTTATTACATCTAATCAATGATGAGTATGTCAGTGAAATATATTATCTATTCACATTTCTTTTAATAATAATCATTCTTTATTTGAAAAAATACTATTATCATTATCTTTATAATATCACCTATTATTTGTATTTAAAAACGTGTTCATTATAACTTGAAGTGGAGATTGGATGTTTTCTCATTTTAATAGAACATTAAATACACGATTTTGAAATGATGTATTTAAATACTCTATTCAAAATCATAATATAGATTTAACCATATTTTTGGTCATATCAGTATGTACAAACAGATTTCAACCGGTCCTATCAACAAGTTTAAATTTAGATATATCTGTTAAAATTCTCTTTCATTTTTGCGTATTTCTAATTTTTTCAATTAGAGTTCATCACTCTTTTTCTCAAAATCTTTCTATAAATTCTATAGATCATCTCATTTGTTCGTGTATATTGTCTCTATCAAGAGTATTTATAGAACTTTTAGGATTAGCAAATTTAGTTATTCAAAAATTTTCATGGTTTCAAGCAATTACACTTAATTCTCATCAATATTTCTGAGCCTGGAATCTCAATTTACTTATAGATTCTAGTATTTTAATTCAATTAAAATGTCTATCGAATATTATATCTCATAAAAATTTAACTTGAGTATTATCTCAAATCCAATCCATATTTGCATCAACTAATCAAGCTCTTAATAAAATATTTTTATATGCCTCAAAATTACCATGTAAATCTGGAATTACAATGGTTTCGAAACAATTATATAGAACTTCAGGAATATAGTTAATTTGATCTTTCATATCTATATTTTAACTATAAATAATAATAAGTCAATAACGAATTTTGTAATAAAAAATATATAATACTAAAATATATTTTATATAAAATCTCTATATTTCTTTTATAATTTGAATTTATTCACAAAAAATATATAATCCGAGCAATTATCATTAAATAGAATATATGAATTTCAGTGAATTAAATGTAATTCCACCATTATTAAAAGCTCTCGATAGAGAATGATTTTCAGATGCTACTGAAGTTCAGGAGAAGGTTATACCTTTGGCTATTTCATGAAAAGATATTTTTGCTAGTGCAAGGACTGGTAGTGGTAAAACTTTAGCTTTTACTTTGCCAACTTTACATACTCTTTATAATAATAGATTAAAAAAATGATTAATAGAATGAAAAATAAAGAGAAAAATACAGGCTCTTATATTAGCTCCTACTAGAGAATTAGCTATTCAAATAGGAGAAACATTTGCTCCATATTCTACAAATGTAAATATGAAACATACTGTTATCTATGGATGAGTAAATCAATTTCATCAAGTTAAAGCAATTGAAAAATGAGTAGAAATACTTATAGCAACTCCAGGTAGATTGGAAGACCTTATTAGTCAGGGAGTTATAAAACTTTCTTATGTTGAGATATTTATACTAGATGAAGCAGATAGAATGTTAGATATGTGATCATTATCTGATATTCAAAAAATAATAAAAAGAATACCTAAATCTAAGCAAACTTTGTTTTTCTCTGCTACTATGCCAGCAAAAGTTAAGGAATTAAGTAAGGAAATATTAAGCAATCCAGAACATGTAACGGTTCATACAACTTCTACTACCACAGATACTATTATTCAAAAAGTATATTTCATAAATAGAAGCTATAAAAGACAACTGTTACAACAAATAACTAAAAGAGCAGAGTTGAGTTCTATAGTAGTATTTGTAAATACTTTAGATGAGTGTGAAAAAGTATATGAATTTGTAAAATCTTCAGGTGTTAAATGTAGCTACATAAATAAAAACAAAAAACAAAATGCTAGACAATTAGCATTAAAAGCTCTAAAAGATGGAGATATTAAAGTATTAATAGCTACTGATATAGCTTCAAGATGATTGGATATAAGTGATTTATCATGTGTTGTAAACTATGATTTACCACTTGATTCTGAAACATATGTTCATCGTATATGAAGAACTGCAAGGGCATGAAAGGATGGTTTAGCTATATCTTTTTGTACAAACCAAGATAAGGAAAAACTCACTAAAGTAGAAGAATTAATAGGGCAGAAACTTGAAGTAGTAAAAGATGATTCGTACAAGGATGTAATAGTTCCAAGATGACAATCAGAAAAAACTAAAAAAATTAACGAAAAAAAGAGACCAAGATCAAAGAAGAAAAGACATTATTGAAAGTAATAAAAAAAGATATTAAATTAATTAATTTAATATCTTTTTATTTAAAATTTAAAAGAATATTCTAATCATACTTTGTTATTATGACCTGCTCTTCTTGCTTCAAACATTCATTTATCAGTTTTATTAGCATTAATAGAGACGCTAGAATTTTTATTAATACTCTTAGTATAAGAAAGAGATAATGAAGAATCTTTTCAATTTGTTTGTATTTTTCATCAATAATATCAATCAGGATTCATTTTATTTATTCAAAAAGTATATATATTATCCAATTTTCACTTAATTGGAGCTTCAATTCAAAATTCATATAATAATTTAAAAACTATTTGTGAATTTTATAATTTACCTGTAACTATCTCAAGTTTTAAATCTATAGAAAAAACTTATAATGATAATTTTAATGATTCAGAAAGTTTAGATGATATCATAAAAATATATAAACCAGTTTCTATACTATCTTTAGTAAGTATAATTAAAGAGAGTTCATATGATTTAGATATTTTGGAATTTTTAAATATTCTTAGATTACAATGAAATCTGGTATCTAGTTTAAAATTTACTACATGATGACCTAACAGTTATATGAGGGAAATCATAAACCTATTAGAACTGCATTTTAGTTTTAGAATAGATGATTTATTTGTAGTATGAGATAAATCAATATCTATGAATCAAAGTAAACTATCATTGTTTAAAATAATATTTGATTGAAAAGTTGCTTATGATAAGTTAGGAGAATTTTTAATAGCATGTGATAATATAACTTTGGAATGATTAGAAGTATTATATACAGGGTTTGAATTTTCATTTAGGGAAGATGGTGTAAGATTATCAAATGAAATTGCTTACAAGATAATGTGATGACATTATAATAATTTATTTAACAGAACATTAAAGCATGAAATTATTGAGTACCTAGATATTCAATGAAATATAATAGATTTTTTAGTATCTAATAATTTAAATAGAAATAGCTTATTTGTAAAGACTTGTGATTACTTTTCAGAAGAAATTAGATCTGAATATGAAAATGACAAAGTACTAGAAGATGAAAGAAATGAAAATATATCTGCAGTTAATAAATCTCAAGAAAAGGTGTTGTTAGATTATCAAAAACAAGTAATTGATGCAAGAACTAGTTCAATAACTAGTACTAATTGAATTACTAATATTAATTGAATAAGTAATTATCAATTTGATGTATTAAATACATTGAGAGACGATTTTAGTTTAGAAGAATATAATGAAAAGGAAAGAAGTTTAGTATTATATTTTAGACATGAAAATATGGATGAATTTGAATTTCTTATTATTTCTTATATTGTTCATAATTATATAAACTGATGATTCTCAAGAGTATTTAATAAAATAAAAATAGTATCAAGAGTAGTTATGGATTATCCAGTTATAGTACATTCATTATTTAATAATATTGATTATTTAAATGTTAATTGAGAGGAGTTTCAGGAAGTATGTTGAATATATGCTAATACTATGTGCTTAACTCATTGAACACCAGAATGAGTAGCTTTTAACTCTAGCCCAATTTTGACCACTAAAATAATTAAAGATGAGTATAAGATGGGAATGGTATCAGATTGAGTTAAATATCAAGAATTAGAATTATCTTATACTAATTTTACTAACAGACAGTATTCTTTTGTAGATATATTTAATAATGTAATCAAATCTATTAAATGATTAGAAGACAAAATGTTAGATGATATTAGTTAATTTCCTCATATTGACATATATAGTATATTTATGTAAAATATACTTTTTTTATAAAAAAACTTGCATAATAATAATAAGTTTGTATACTCCAGAAGTCAAAAAAATAAGAAGTTCCAAATAACTCAATATAAAGGGAAATAATTTGAGTAAAGTGAACTAACACTGCGCATAAATTAATTTTGTATTATATAGTTATTGGAAGTTCTCTTCACTAAAAAGAAGAACTTGCATTAAGCGTGTTCTTCTTTTTTTGTTTTTATTATTAAACATATAAAATATGTCAGATACATTAGAGAAAAAAATAGATGCAGGAGATACTACTAATAAAGTAAAATTTTCAGACCTAGGTTTATCAGAAAAAATGTTAGCTAAAATTACAGCTAAAGGATATGAGTATCCAAGTGCAATTCAAGCATGAGTTATTCCATTACTTTTGAATGGGGAAAAAGATATTATTGGTCAAGCACAAACTGGTACTGGTAAAACAGCAGCCTTTGCCCTTCCAATTCTAGAAAGATTAGATATTAAATCTAAGGATATTCAAACTCTTGTATTAGCTCCAACTAGAGAACTAGCTATTCAAGTAGCAGAAGAAATTAAATCATTTGCAGATACTTGAGTAAAGGTACAATTACTTTATGGTGGTCAAAATATTAGGGACGAATTAATGTGATTAAGGAGATGACCTCAAATTGTTGTAGGTACTCCTGGTAGAGTTATTGATCATCTTACAAAAAGAAGAACATTAAAAATAGAAAATCTTAAATATTTTATCTTAGATGAAGCCGATGAAATGTTAAATATTGGTTTTAAAGATGAAATAGAAGAAATAATAGAATATACTCCAAAAGAGAAAAAAGTATTATTATTTTCGGCTACAATGCCTAGAAGTATAAAGGATATTGTAAACAAATATATAAAAGATCATGATTTAGTTGCTATTGAGAGAAAAGAATTAACTAATTCAAATATAGAACAAAAATGTTATAAAGTTAATGAAAGAGATAAATTTGAAGCTCTTTGTAGAGTTATTGAGGTAGAATTTGATTTCTATGGTATTTTATTTTGTAGAACTAAGGCTGATGTTGATAATGTTGCTGCAAAACTTATGACTAGAGGTTATAAGGTAGAGGGGATACATGGAGATATTGATCAAAAAATGAGAGAAAAAACTCTAGCAAGGTTTAAAAATGGAGCAATAAAAATACTTGTTGCTACTGATGTTGCAGCTAGATGAATTGATGTTAATAATTTAACTCATGTAGTTAATTATTCACTTCCAGATAATCCAGAAACTTATACACATAGAATTTGAAGAACTGGTAGAGCTGGGAATAAATGAGAGGCAATTTCATTTGTATCTAGAAAAGATTCTAGAATGTTATCATGGGTTGAAAGAACAATTAAATCAAAAATAAAAGTTGGAGTTTTACCAAAAATTTCAGATGTAATAGAATTTAAGAAGAAAAGATTAATAGATAATACTAAGGAATTATTAGAAAAAACAGAAGATTTACATTATATTGATTTAGCAAAAGATTTACTTGATTTATGAAATCCTGCTGAAGAAGTATTAGCAGCTATATTAAAAGAATGATATTGAAAAGAATTTTCAACAACTCATTATTCAGATTTAAAAGAAGATAGTTTCGGTTCTGATAGAGGTTGAGATAGAGATTGAAGAGGACAAAGATGATTTAGTGGAGTTGATGGTGAAAGAAGATTATTTGTTGCCAAAGGTAAATTAGATAATTTTACACCATGATCATTAATTCAATTTATAGAAAATGAGACATGATCTAAACTTTGAGATGTATGAAATATTGATATATTAAGGGAATTTTCTTTTATTAATTTAAAAGAGGAAGATGCTGATAATGTACTTAGACAGTTCAAAGAATTGAATCCTAGAAAACCGGTTATTGTAGAAGCTAAAGCTAAAGAAAGTGGTGGATGAAGAAGATTTTGAGGATGAGGATGATATAGAGGTGGAAATAGATGAGGTTCTGGAGGATGATATAGAGGTGGAAGCAGAGGAGGATGAAGTAAATCAAGTTCTTCAAGAGGATGATACAAAGGTAGAAATTAGAAAAAAATAACCCATATAGGGTTATTTTTTTATTTTTCTACAACTTTTATAATTATATTATCATTTATCTTTGATATTTTATTTATAAAAAATGGTCTTATATCAATTTTAACATCACTAATATTTTTATTATTCAGAAGTATTTTTAATGCCTCATCTTTATCAATTCATCATATTATACTTTTTAATTTTTCTACATAATTATTTTTTTCATTTAAGAAGTTATGTGAAAAAAAAGCTTCAACTTGAGCAGTTGCTTTTATTTCAAGAGGGGAATCTATTTTATAAATTGTATTTGAAAATCTTAACGAATCATTATTTATGAACAACATTTTTTCTATATCTTCCAAGATAGTTTCTTTTATTGTACTAGATAATTGATTTAAAACTTTTTCTGTATTATAAGTATAACTAGTGATTTTTACTGTTCATGATAAATCGAAATTATCTATATTATCTCATACATCATTTTCTCATGTAATTTTTAAATCCGTATAAAACAAAAAATCATCTACTCCTAAAATTTTATAAGTTATATTATTGTTTTTATTATCATTACTAATTTGTTGTTTAAGTTCATTTAATGCCTGTTGTTTAAGGGATCATTCTAATATTTTACTAGCATTTTCAAGATCTTTTTTAGTAAATTGTTTTGTATAACTATCATCAGCTCATTTTGTAGGGCTTATTGTTTTAGCATATATTTTATCTTTATTTGTTTTTAATCCAGGGAGGCTTAATATTGTACCTGTTCATATATTTGCTTTGATTCAAGCTACATCTCATTTTTTATCATGTATTTTTGATGTAATGTCTATATCTACACTCCCAGCTATTATAGCTCAAGTTGAACTTCTAATTGATTTTGGAATATATACAGCACTATCTGTAGTAAAAATTATTCATTCATCAGTTTGTATTCTCGTATTTTTAAGAAGTTGAACACTTTCATCTAGTTCATTATAAAAACTTACTCTTCAAGTACTTTTTTTTAATGTAGTTTCATCAACTCAACTAGTTCAAAAAGTATCTGTGATATAAATTAACTTTGATATTTCATTTAACTTAATTACATGATTATTACTTATTTCATCTTTTTCCTGCTCTCTGAAGATAAAATTCTCAGCCTTAGTTTTTATTGTTATCTCTGGTGTAATATAAATGTAAGTTTTATTAACAGCAAAATAAAAAATGAAGACAAATAGAAAAAATGAAAATAATAGTCATAGTAGAAATAATCACATTTTAGAATTTGTAGTTTTATATTTTTTTTGATAATCAAATATTAAATCTGGAGTTTTGTTAGAGAGAAATTGGTATAATTCTATGAAATAACGCTTGATAACATAAATAGAATATTCAAAAAAACTATAATTATATTCTAGTAAATCTAAATCACCAATTTGAGAGTATTTAATTCATAATTTTGCTCATATTTTTTTAGCAGTTTTATCACTAGTTATGATTATTAAATCTTTTTTTCAGACCTTATTTTTTAGAATTTTTAATGAAGTATAACTATGAATAATTGGATGACTGAAAGGGAAGTCCAAAACAATCTCTTTTTCCTTACAATTATTTATCTTTATAATTATATCAATTATTGAATCCTTCCTATGTATTTTTATCATTTGTAATTGTGAAAATCTATCTTTTTTAATCTGTTTAAGAATATCTAAAAACTCTATAATTACAATATTTCTTTACAAAATTTTTCTAATAGTTAAAATAGAATAAATACAAATAATAGACTCGTTATTTAGAATATATAATTTATCAAAAATTCGTGGAAAATATAAAAAATATTATAGATTTAATAGATATTAGTATAAAAGAAGATGCAGAAAATAATATAATGTGATGAGAAATAATCGCAGATAAATTTGACGAAAAAGTAGATCATTATAGAAATTTAATAAATAATTCAAAAGATTGGTTAATAAATTACCAATCTGAGATATCTGAAAAATATTCAATAAATTCATTGAAAATAAAATATACTTGAGCTTCCGGTTATTTTATAGAAATACCTAAGAGTCAAATAAATAAGATTCCAGAGATTTTTATACATAAACAAACGCTTGTTAATGCATCAAGATATGTAACTATAGAATTAAATGAGTTTGAACAGGAAATTTTAGAGGCAGAATGAAAGAAAGCAGAAAGAGAATATGAATTGTTTTTAGAAATTAGAGATAAGCTTTTAAATAGTTTTAATGAAATAAAAAAACTTAGTGATAAAACAGCATTTATAGATTTCACTAGTTCTATGTCAGAAATTGCTTATTCTTCAAATTTTGTAAAACCAGAGTTTAACAAAAAATACAATTTTAACGTAATTTGATGAAGACACCCAGTTATTGAACAATCAGAGAAAGATTTTATTTCTAATGATCTTAATTTGAGTTCTAATAAATTTGTTCATATTATCACATGACCAAATATGTGAGGTAAGTCTACTTTTTTAAGACAAAATGCCTTAATAGTATTACTTGCTCATATTGGTAGCTTTGTCCCTGCAAGAAAAGCTGTAGTTCCAATTACTGATAAAATATTTTCTAGAATAGGGGCAAATGATAATTTGTTTCTTGGACAATCAACCTTTATGGTAGAGATGCAAGAAGTTGCAAATATATTAAATAATTCAACTAAAAAATCCTTTGTAATTATTGATGAAGTTGGTAGAGGGACATCTACATATGATGGTATGAGTTTAGCTTGGGCTATTTTGAAGGAAAATCATGATAATATCAAAGCTAAAACATTATTTGCTACACATTATCATGAACTTATTGATGAATCAAAGAATCTAAAATGAGTAGAGAATTTTTCCGTAGCAGTTTGAGAAAACGAAGATAATATAGTATTTCTGAGAAAAATAATTCAGTGATGAATAAAAAAATCTTATTGACTAGAGGTTGCGAAAATTGCTGGTTTGTCTAAATCAACTATTACAGAAGCTAGAAAAATGCTTAAATTACTAGAATTAGAACATAATAAAATTTCCTGAACACAGATGTTATTGTGAGCTATAGATGCTAATGAGTCTAAAAAAATAGAGAATTGTAGTAATACAATTGAACAAGAACTTAAAAAAATAGATATTAATAATTTAACACCTATTGATGCTCTAAATAAAATAAGTGAATTAAAAAGTAAAATTAAATAAAAAAATGGAAAATTGGATTATATATTGATTGATTTGAGGAATACTTATTTGAGTATCAAATTTTTATTCAAAAGTTGTAGCTCATAAAAAAATTAACAAGCATAGGATATTATTATATTCTTCTTTTTCTTATATAATATTTTCAGCTACTTATTTAGCATTCAATATACAATATATCAAGTTGTGAATTTTATTATTTATTTTAATAGCAGTAAGAATAATTGCTGCAATAGAAAAAAATTTATTTATAATAGAGTGATTAAGATACTTAGAAACAGGTATATTTTACCCATTACATAAGATTATACATGTTTTTCTTACATTTTTTGTATGAATGATATTGTTTTGAGAGTACTTAAGTAATATACAAATTTTAGCGGTATTGTTATGAATAGTTGTTATTCTTTTGTTAACAAGTAAAGAAAATAGGAAAATACAAATAGATTATAAAAAATGAATTTTCTTTTTAATATTATCAAATGTAATGATACTAATGTCATCAAGTATTAATAAGTATATTGCATATATAAATTTTGATATATCTGTTTATATGTTATTTTCTTGAATTATTGGTAGCTTATACTTACTTGTAGCAAAGAAGGATGTGCATGATGATGTTAATCCTGTTGATCATAAAGATGAGTTAAGGATAGGGCTTGTAAAATGATTTTTTACTTATTTCTGATTTGTTGCATTATTGCTAGCATTAAGAGATTGACCATTTGTGCTTGTACAATTAGTCCATACTTCCTCAATATTTATACCTATAGTATTAGCTACTATTATATATAAGGAAAAGATTAATTTTAAAAAAGTAAGTGCCTTGATTCTGTTTCTTTTAGTTATTTATTTAATAAATTTATAGTATGTCAGAAAATAAATCAAAAAATGATATAATTATAATGCATGATACATTTTTATATAAATGATGATGAGAGAGACTTATTTTAATGATGGCAAAAGCGTTAAAAAGTGATTTGGCTTCAGGGTTTTTTAGTAAATGAAGTTTTGATCTAAGGAAAGAATGATTTAATTGAAAATTGATATCTGTATCTAGTGAAATATACAAAAAATGATTTAGGCACATCAAATTAAAATTAGCTTTTTTATTTAATACTAAGTTTTTAAAAAACTATAAAACTGTTATATTTTCATGAGATTCAATAAGCTCGGTAAGGAATTGTTGAAAAGATACTAAAAAGATATATTATTGTCATACTCCACCTAGATATTTATATGATTTACGTGAATTGTATTCGAAAAAAGTACCTTACATTTTAAGACCAATATTTAGTATACTGTCGTATATATTTAAAAAAATGTATGAGTCTGATATTTCAAAAATGGATTTAATTCTTACTAACTCTATTAATACTCAAAAAAGAATTAAATTGTTTTTAGGACTAGATTCTACCGTTTTATATCCACCAGTAAATTTGGAAGAATTTAGGTTTTTATGACAAAAAGATTATTATTTAAGTTTCGCAAGATTATCTTCTGTTAAAAGAGTTGATAAGGTCGCGCAAGCATTTACTAAAATGCCTGATAAAAAATTAATTATTATATATTGAGAAAATGATCCCGAGTATTCTTCTGTATTTGATATAGTAGAATGATACAAAAACATAGAAATGATTACTTTGTACTGAAATAAGTGATTTACTGAATATGTTTGAAATTGTATTGCAACTATTTATATACCTGTTGATGAAGACTTTTGAATGAGTCCGGTTGAAAGCATGGCTGCATGAAAACCTGTATTATGAGTTAATGATTGATGATTAAAAGAGTCACTTATTGATAAAAAAACATGAGTTTTAATCAAAACAGAAGCAAGTATAGAAGATATTATAGCGTGAGTGAATTATTTATCTGTAAAGAGATCATTAGAAATGCAAATTGATTGTGAAAATAGAGCAAAAGATTTTAGTTTATGAGAATTTGAAACAAAATTAAAAAAACTTGTTTTTATTAAATAAAATAATTACAAAAAAAAGAGAGATAAATATTATTTATCTCTCTTTTCTCTTAATTAAAAGAGGGTTAAGGCATTAAGAAATTGCTTCAATAGCTTCTTTTTCTGTATCTACAGTTGGTATAATGGTTGTAATACCTACTAATTCTAATATATCTTTTACTCAATCTGAACAGTTTGATATATACATTTGTCATTCAGCATCTTCAATATTTGAAAATACATCAGCGATATAACCAATAGATTTCGAATTAAGATATTTTAAACCAGAAAGGTTAAAAATAATATTTTTTCCTTCGAATTCTCCTATTTGATCATATATAGATTTAAATGTTTTATCTGCATTTGTTTCATCTAACTCTCAAGCTAGTTCAAAAATAACGATACCATTTGAATCTTTTTTATTTACTTCTATTAAAGTTTCCATAAAATTGTTTTAATTAGGTTTTATAAACTTATGACTTAATTATATCTTAAAAAAAACTTTTACGCAAATTTTATTAACTTTTTTCCCTCTATATGAGTAGATTATATACTTTAAATAACATTGATAAGCTTGATTTAACGATAAAACAGCCATCTTTAATTTTTTTGAAATGAGATTTATGAGCTGGAAAAACAACTTTAACTAAGTATATAATTAATAACTTATTAAAAGAATCATGAAATATCATATCTCCAACCTACACTTATTATAATAAATACAATAATATATATCATTTTGATCTATATAAATTAAAATCATATGATGAATTTTTTGCAATTGGAGGAGAGGACATACTTGATAATAATAACTGAGTTATAATAGTTGAATGGCCTGAATTATTAGAAAAATATTATAAAGCAGATATAGAAATATCTTTGTCAATAACTTGAAAAGAAGATGAAAGAGAGATAAGTATTAAATATAAAAAATAATATATATTTTATATAAAAAATACTGTTGCAAAAAATTAGTTTTTCTTTAAAATATTTCAGTAATTTATTATCTTATTTTTATATATGGTAGAAACATCAAAAAAGACTAAAACAACAAAGCCTATAGCAAAGAAACCTGTAGCGAAAGCTTCTGCAAAAGCAACTGTTGCGAAAAAAACAACAACTAAAACTGCTACTAAAGCAAAAAAAGCTACAATAAAGAAACCTGTAGCAAAGACATCTGCAAAACTAACTGCTACGAAAAAAACAACAACTAAAACTGCTACTAAAGCAAAAAAAGCTACAATAAAGAAACCTGTAGCAAAAACTACTACCAAAAAACCAGCCACAAAACCTGCTACTAAATCTGTTGTCAAAAAAGCTGTTACTACAGTTTGAAAAAGTATTTGAACTAGAACAAGAACTTGAGTAAAAAAAGCTTCATGATGATTAAAAACTGCAGGAAAAACTGTGAGGAACACAACTAAAAAAGTAGTTAAAAAGGCTCCATTTATGGTAATGTGTGCACATAATTTAAACTTTATAAAACGTAATTTTTCAGATATATTTTTGTTATTCAAAAACTTTTTTCACTGGAATATATCTAAGGTATTAATTTTTTCTTGGTCAGTTATACTATGATTTTTGGCAATTATTCCTTTATTATTCCTTTTTGTAGCATATACTTATTTTTCAGATGTAAATACTTCAATGCTTATTAATTGATTATTTAATTGAACACCCTTATTTAATATAACATGAAATGTTTTATTATCATTAATTGTAATCGTATATTTTATAATATTTTCATATTCTAATTTATTATTAATAAATGTTAATAATTCATACAAAGAATGAAAACAACTAAGCTTTAAAGATAATGACTATTTTAGATTCAAGAAGGTAACTAAGTTTTTTAATTTAACATTATTAAATATTTGAATATTATTAATTCCAGTAATTTTATTTGTAATATTGTTTTCAATCTTGATTTGAATTTCATTAATTTTCTTATGAGATTTAGCTTCTATATCCTTGTATATTTCTTCTGGATTTAACTATTTAGCAATTATAAGTTTTATTTTATTAGCTATCTGTTGATTATTGTTTGCTTATCTATATTATAGAGTTATATTCTCATATTTCATATTTTCGGATAAGAAATATTATAAAGAAGAATCTAGTGCCTTAACTTATGTAAAAGAATCAATTAATAAAACAAAAAAACTTAAAAAGTTTTTCAAATTTATTGTTATAATTATACTTTTTATAGGTATTATTTCTCCTATAAATTATATATGAGATATACTAGAATCAAACTGAAGACATTTAAATAATTATGTTACTTATCTAACGATAACGGATGAGCAAAAGACACATATGAGCACTGATGATTTATATTATTTTGAAGCATTAAAATTAGAATTTAATTGATTAACAGTTGAAGAGGTATCAAGCAAGATAAAAACAAATTATATTTACTTAATTTTATTTAGTATATTTAACTTTTTATTTTTATACTGATTGTTTGTAATGATATTTTCTTCATTTTATAAAAGAGAACTTGTTTAAAAAATATCCCTTTCTTTTTTAAAAGAAGGGGATTATAATTATTTAGTAAGAGAGAATATGAAAGTATTAATATTTTGAGATGTATATGGAAGAATTTGAAGAAGAGCTTTAAAAAAAGAACTTCCTATATTAAAAGAAAAACATAAACCAGATTTTGTAGTTGCTAATGTTGAGAATTGCACATCATGAAGATGACCAATTGAAAAACACGTACTAGAATTAGAATCATTATGAATCGACCTAATGACAGGATGAGATCATATATATGATAATATTGATAGGATAAAAACATATTTAGAATCGGATGATTCAAAATTGATAAGACCTGCTAATTTTCGTGAAATAAAAGATTATAAACTTCCAGGAAAGTGATACAAAATACTAGAAAAAGAGGGGAAAAGACTATTAGTAATTCATATTTTATGAGAAGTATTTATGAATAACAAGGTGGATAATCCTTTTATAAAAGTAGATGAAATAATAGAGGAAAATAGCTCGGAAAAATTAGACTGAATAATAATAGATTTTCATAAAGAAGTAACTCCTGAATGATATTGACTTGCTTATTATTTAGAAGGTAAGGTAAGTTTTATATTTTGAACACATACACATATTCAGACTAATGATGAATTAATTTTACCAAATGGTAGCTGATTAATATCAGATGTATGAATGAATTGAGCATTGTATTCAGTAATATGAGCAGAATATAAAAGTGTAGAAAAAAGATTTTTAACTTGAGTAGGGAGGTGAAAAATAACACAATGTTTGGATCCTAATTATGTAGTTAATTGAGTAGTAGTTGAGATTTGAGAAGATGGAAAATGTATAGATATTGAAAAAATTAGAATCAGGTGAAAATTATAAAAAAGCAATAAAAATTTGCTTTTTTATTTTTTTATATATTATATTAACATATTATAATATAATAATACAATAAATTATGAAAGATTTAATACAAAGAGCCGATAAAATAGCTGAAATAATGAAAAGTTTCTCAAATAAAGATAAGCTAGCAATTTTATGTTTTTTATGAGAGGATGAAAAAAATGTATCAGAAATTATGAAGTGTTCTAGCATTTCTCAATCACAAGTTTCTCAATATTTATGAAAAATGAAATTAGAAGGAATATTAGAATCTGATAAAAAGGGAAAAGAAGTTTATTACAGAATATCTGATAATAAAATATTAGAATTAATATCTTCTTTAAAAACTATATTTAATAAATAATTAAGATGAAAAAAATTATATTAGGATTTAGTATATTAATTTTTACTTTTTTATTTTCTTCATGCAGTGAGGAAAATATAGAACTTCCAAAAAAATACTATTCAACTTGAGCTGTATTTTCTGGTTCAATTAATATACGCTCTAGCTATATTTGATATATAGAAAGTAAAGAAACTGTACAATTATCTCCAAAAGTATGATGAAGAATAGTTAATATTCATGTAGATGAGTGAGATTATGTTAATGCATGAGATGTGCTTGCTACTCTAGATTCTAGCGAAGCTAAGTTGTGATATTCAACTGCTCAGAATATTGTGAGTTCGCTATATGATATGAAAAATTCAACCTTAAAAATGTTTGACGAACAAATATTAGCAATGGAGTCAAAAGTAGAACAAGTTCGCCTTTGAGAACAGTGATTAAAAGACTGATTAGAGGATGCTATAACTATTACAAATGCGCAATTAGAAACTGCAAAGACATGAGTAGAGGCTGCGAAAACAAACCTAGACCATACTAAGCAAGTTTTGGAAACAAAGGAAAATCATATTTATGATAATTCTAAAAATGCTATTGTATCAGCAATTATTATAGATACAAATATTATTAATTTTGTGGATGAGTTATTATGAATCAGTCATGAAAATAGAGATAAAAATGACTCTTTTGAGGATTATTTATCAGCAAAAAATAAAGCTTTTTTAAATGATGCAGAATCAAAATTTTTAGAAGCAAAAACATTTTATGATGATTATAAATATTTTTATGACAATGAAATTGAATGAAAAAATCCAGATAGAGAAACAATATTAAAATGATTAAATAAGTGAGAACAATTAGCTGAATTATTAAAAGAGCTTTTAAATATTGTTTATAATGTGGTTGATAATTCTATTGATAATTATTATTTTTCAGTTGATACTATAAATAACTACAAAAAAACAATATCGGATTTTTGAAATTATATAGAATCTAGTTTACTTACAGTTTCATGAGAATATATATTATGATTAAAATGATCTAGGCAAGCTTTGGATGACTTTGAGAAATCAAGTATTATGCAGATTGAATTATTAGAAAAAGAGCATAATTTAGCAGAAAAAACTTATATTCAATATCAAGCAATGAATGATTGACAGTTAAGAGAAATATCAACTAATTCAAAGGTGGCCTCAAGTTGATTAGATGAAATACTTTCTTGATTAGAGGCTTTAAAACAACAAAAAAATGCAAAATTAAGAGAAATAGATATTAGTATAAAAGATGCAGAATTACAAAAAAATACAGCATGAGTTATGATTGATTCTTGAGTTATTAAATCTCCAATTAATGGATTAATAACAATGAAAAATGCTGAGGTTTGACAAGTAGTATGATGATGAACACCTATTTTACTTGTTTCAAATAAAGAGAATCTAGAACTAAATATTTTAATTTCTGAAGAACAATCAAAAAATATTAGTTTGAATACTAAAGTATTATTAGAACTAGAATGATTTGATAAACAATTATTTTGATTAATAACTAATATTGCATCATCAAAAGATATTGTTACAAAAAAAGTATGAGTAGAAATTAGTTTGAATAACTTATGAGAAAATATAAAAATTTGAACTTTTACTAAAGTGATATTTGATAACTCTAATGAGGGTATTGTTATACCAAACTCTGCAATTATCTCAAAATTTATGATTCCATGAGTCTATGTATTAGAAGATAAAAAGGTGAAATTTAAAAACATAGAAATCCTTAGACAGAATGATCAATTCTCAGAAATTAATTCATTAAATGTTTGAGAAATATTGATAACAGAATGAAAAGAGAATATTTGGGATGGAGAAGAATTGAAATAGAAAGTATAAAAATATTTAATTAATTTAAAAAGACTTATGTTTGCACAACTTGCAAAATTTTTCATAAAAAATTCAAAACTTACACTAGTTTTAGTGATGATAACTTTGATATCTTGAGTTTGAAGCTATTTTTTGATAGCAAAACAGTATAATCCTACAATTGTAGTACCAGCTTTTAGTATCTTTGTTCCAGCTGATTGATTATCATGAACAGAAGTATCTAGTTATATAGTTAGCCCTCTGGAAAATAAGATTATGGAGATAGAGGGGATAGATGAAGTCTATTGAACAGCATGAGATAATTATGCTAATTTAATGCTTAAATTTAAAGTTTGAGAAGATGCTGAGAATGCAAAAATAAGATTGCAGCAAAAACTTAATGAAAATATGTGATTGAAACCATTATGAGTTTGAGAACCTATTATTACAAGCATAGATCCAGAAACTCTTCCTCAAATTTCTTATGCAATAAGTTATAATTGAAGTGATTTAGATACTGAACAAAAATATATATATTTACGTGCAATAGCTAATATAATAAAACAGGACTTAAAAACTATAGATAACATAACTACTGCTTACATAGTTGGATGATATAGAAATGATATAATTATTAATCTAGATTTAGAAAAAATAGAGGCTAGAAATACGGATATAATGCAAGTATATGATATTTTAAAAAAGAATAATTTAAACTTACCATCGTGATCAATAAATTCAAATGCATGAGATAAAATATTTGTATGAATTGAAGCTAAGACTACAAGTATTAACGATTTAAAAAAAATAGTAATATCTAAAATTTGAGACAGCACTATATATTTAGAAGATATCTCTGAGATAAAACAGTGAACAAAAAGAATAGATAAATTATCATATTTTGATAATAAAGAGGCTGTATTTTTATGAATTTGAAAAGCTGCAGGAACAAATTCTGTATTTTTGACTGATTCAGTATTAGAAAAAATGCTAGTGATTAAAAAAAATCTACCTAGAAATATTGATTTAACTGTTATTCAGAATGAATGAGATACTGCAAGAAATGCTACAAATATGTTATTAATAAATCTAGCTACTTCTGTAATTATTGTATTTTTTGTACTTGCTTTATATTTATGAAGAAAGGATGCATTTAATACGGCTGTTTCAATTCCTCTTACTCTTTGACTTGTATTTTTATTAGCATTAATTTTCTGAGAAAATATAAATAGAATAACTCTTTTTGCACTTATTTTGGTTCTATGAATGATTGTTGATAATTCTACCGTAGTAGTTGAAAATATATCAAGACATTTGAAGGAAAGAGTTTATACTTGAAAAACCAAGTTAGATGCAGTTTTGGAAGCAGTATGAGAAGTGTGAGTTTGAGTTGTATTATCTACATTTTCTAGATTATTAGCTTTTTGAGCAATGTTTGCAGTTTGATGAATGATGTGAGAATATATGTGACCAATTCCAAAATTTGCTATTATGGCACTTTTAATATCACTACTTATTGCTTTTACTATCAATCCATGGCTTAGTTATTTATGAGCAAAGGATGTAGTTATTTGAGAGATTAATATCAATAATAAAGTTGCAAAAAAGAAAAAATCTAGATTTGATATAAGAAAATATTATTTATCATTTATGAAAAAGTTTCTTAATAAAGATGATAAAGCTAGAAAAAAAAGAAAACTGTTTAAATTTGTTTTTTGGTTAACATTAATTGTTATTTTAGTGTGACCTATCATGTGATGAATATTTAAAGCAAGAATGTTACCAAAATCTAATCAAGACCAAATTTATTTATGGATAGATGCTCCTAGATGATGGAATGTATCAAAAATGGAATTGGTAAAAGATGATGTAGAAGAGTTTTTTAAACAATATAAGCCTCACCCTAACCCTCTCCTTTGAGAGGAGAGGGAACAAATACAAAAAAAAGTAGCCTCTTTCTCCTCTGAAGGAGAAGGAATTCAAGGATGAGGTCTAGATATTGTACAAAATACTTCAGTTACTATTGGTCAAGCATTTATGTGAGATTTTGCAAATTTATTTAGAGGATGACTCTCAAGAATTTGAGAAAATCAGTTATCTGCTAAAATAAATTTAATTTCTAGTAGTGAATATAAAGAGAAAACTTGAAATGATAGATTAATATCAGAAAAGTATACAATTCAAATAAGACCTATTTTTAGAGAATATATATTGAGTAAATATCCTGATTTAGAAGTAAAATTATTAGAAGATCCACCATGACCACCTGTTAGGGCAACATTTTTAGCGAAAATAAAAACAGATGCAAATCCTGAAAATGAACTAGAATTTATCAAAAAAATAAATTTTGAAATAAACAAAATATCCGTGAAAGAGGATATAGTAGATATTTGAAATTCACTCTCTACTACTTATAAAAAATTAAATGTAAAACTTGATAAAGATTCTATTTATTTAGCTTGATTAACTAGTCAACAAGTAGCTTATTCATTAGCTATAGCTATAAATTCTATGGATATTGATTTAATACAGAATGAGTATTCACTAGAAGCAACTAATTTAGTTTTATGAGTTAAAAATAAGCAGAACGAAAGTATAGATTTATTAAAAAATATTTCGTTTACAAATAAAGATGGACAAAAAATATTTCTTGATAGTGTTGCTGATATTGAATATAGTTTTGTTTGAGATGAAATAAATACAGATAAAAGAGAAGAAGTAAATTACATATATTGAGAAATGGGGGATAATTCATTAATTTATCCTGTTATAAAATTATTTTGAATTTTAATGGATGAAGAATTTTTATGATGAGAATATAAGGTTTTATCTTGGTCACCATATAAAATTGAATATATTTGATTAAAAGATTATAAAAAATATGTAATAGAATGGTGATGAGAATGGGAACTAACTATGGATACCTTTAGGGATTTGTGAATTGCAATGTTCTTGAGTTTATTGGCTATATATTTTTTATTAGTATGACAATTTTCTAGTTTTAAAATAGCTTGAATTATAATGATTACATTTTTATTGAGTTTTTACTGAGTATTCCCAGGTTTTTCAATTTTATTTTTATTGAATAATGAGTATTTCTCTGCAACAAGTATGATTTGAGTAATAGCACTTTGATGAATAGTTGTTTGAAATGCAATTATACTAATTGATTATATAAATGTTTTGAAAAAAAACTGACTAACTATTGAGGATGCTTTATTGAAAGCTTGATATGTAAGATTTGCACCTATAATTCTTACCTCTCTTACAACAGTATTTTGAGCAGCAACTATTATATGAGATCCAGTTTGGTCATGACTTGCTTGGACTATAATATGGTGACTACTTGTTAGTAGTATTCTTACACTGATTATTATACCTATTTTTTATTATGATAGTCAAAAAAATGATTGGAATAAATGCATGGAATCAGATGATTTGGAAATATGTTAAATAAAAAAATACTAGAAATATTTCTAGTATTTTTTTTGTTATAAATAACTTTATATTTTATGAAAAATAAGTATATTTTATATTAGTATAATTTATTCCAATTTCCCCTTATTTAATATGAAAAAGAGATTTTTATTATTTATTATTTTTATTATATTTGTACTTAGTTTGATTACTTTTATTTTGATATTAAATTATCTTGATCCATACGAGTACAAAATAACATCTATTATATCAATCGTATTTACTTTTATGTTATGAGTATCTACTTTTTTAACTATTATTTTATATTTTTTCAAGAAAATCTATTTTAGAGGAAGAGTATATGTCTATCATGTTTTATCTAGTTTTAGGCAATGATTTTTTATATCTATGTTTATATTATCAATGATATATTTTAATATACTATGAGCCTCACTTATTATAACATGATTTTTGTTATTATTAATACTTATGTTTTTAGAGCTATTTATACAAAACTTACAGAGATAATTAAATACTATGAGAAAAAATTTATTACACATATGACACAAGGAGTTATCCTATGAAATAAGAGAAATAGTTGATGTTTCAAAAAAAGTAGAGAGCTTTGGTAGAGAAATATTCTGGGAAAACATATGAGATCCAGTTGAGAAATGAGAAAAAATACCTGATTGGTTGAAAAAAATAGTTACAAATGCATGTAAATTGGATAAAGTTTATTGATATTGTCCAACTAGGTGACTAGATACTGCTAGGGAATATGTATCCTCAAAAAGTTCAAAGGTAACAAAAGATAATATTTTGTTTTTTAACTGACTTTGAGACGCTATAAATAAAATATATCGAAACCTATCTTTTGATTCAAGAGTTATTTGACCAAATCCTGCGTATTCAACTCACTCTTCAGCTGAAGCAGCTCATGCTTGATCAGCACATATTACATATTCTCTTAATCCAAATGATAACTGGAATCCTGACTTATTAGAGCTAGAAAATAAGGTTAAATATAATCCAAATATTGTAGCTATTCTTGTTATTAATCCTGATAATCCTACTTGAGTAGTTTTTTCAAAAGAAATTTTGCTTTCTATAGTTGATATAGCTAAAAAATATAATCTATTTTTAATTTTTGATGAAATCTATGAAAAATTAACTTTTGAAGAAGAAGATAAGATTTTATTAGCTGATATAGTAGATGATGTACCATGAATTTCTATGAAGTGAATCTCAAAAGATATACCTTGGCCAGGTTCTAGATGCGGATGGATAGAAGTGTACAATATTGACTCTGATGACAATTTTAAAGAATATATAAAATCGATTTTGTCATCTAAAATGTTAGAAGTCTGTTCTACAACTCTTCCTCAATATGTGTTACCAGAGATTTATGAGAGCAAAAATTATAAGTTATCATTAGAAACTAGAATAAAAAAATATAAAAATAGAGCTGATTTAGCAGAGAATATATTAGGGTGATTAGATGAAATAACTTTAATTAAGCCAAAATGAGCGTTTTATCTTTCTATTACTTTTAATATGGATAAGGTGAATACTTCATATATTCCATATATTAAAGAGCAGGAGATAGAATCTTATATATCTGATTTTTTGATTTGAGTTGAGAGATTTGATAAAAAGTTTTGTTATTATTTATTAGGAAAGACTTGAATTTGTTCAGTTCCATTAAGTTGATTTAATTCTACATTTGAATGATTTAGAATTACTTTGTTAGAAGAAAATAGAGAAAGATTTATATTTATTTTAGAAACTATTAAAAATTTTATTTTAGAATACAAAAAATAAGCTTTATTTGCTAACATTTTTGTTGTATATTAGTTTAATATAGTTAAACTATATAGGTATTATTAATTAATTAAGAATTTTGCTTAAAAAATTATATTTATTAGCAAGTATAATGTTGATATTATTGCCAATTACTTGGGCAAATGCACTCACTAATTTTCAAAAGTGAGCTATTTTGGATAATTTTAAAAAACAGCAATATGAGCTACTCTTTGAGTCAGATTTAGGTGATTTTTCCTCTGAATATAGTGATATTTTTGATATTTCTAAAAAAGTAGGAATTTATGAGGATATTTGAGACAAGGTTGAAAAAGATAGGGAAGAGGTCCAGGCAAAAAATATAGAACTATTAGAAAAGATAACTTCTTTGCAAGATTCTATTGAGCAACTTGATTTAGATATAGAAAATACTTTGATCAAGGTTGATAAAATTAATAAAAGTGTAATTCAAGTAAAAAAAGAGATAGAAGTAAATGAACAAACCATATCAATATTAAAGAGAAAAATATCTGAAAATATGGATATTTTACTAGAGTATCTAATCTATGTTTACAAAAAATGAAATACGGTCTACGAAGATAAAGAAATAGACAACTTGAAGAGTATTCTATTAAATGAAGAAGATATTTCTGATGTAATAAACGATTTATATTATAATTCAATTATTCAGGTTACATGAAAAAAATTAATAGACAATCATAGAAGTTATATAGCTGAATTATATTTAAAAAAAGTAAATTTAGAGAAGCAAGAGGAAGACTTAAAAAAATTAAGAAAAACATGAATTATAGAGAAGAAAATATTGGCTGACAAAAAAACATTTAAGGAAAGAATTTTAACAGTTTCTAAATGACAACAATCATTTTATCAAAAATATGTTTATGACAAATTACAAATAGAGAGAAGTGTTCAAATAAAAGCATTCAAAGAAAAAATAAAGTTTAATGGAATAAGAGATGATATATTAGAAAAATACAATTGTGAATTTGTAGATGTATCTAAAAATACTGCAGAAACTAGGGCCTTGACTTGAAAATGTTTAGATATAAATAAAATGATATATTCAGAGTCTAAATTAAGTTCTGGAGATGTAGATTGATATAACTTTTTTGATTGGCCTATTGATCCAGATAAATGAATTAGTTCATTTTTTCACGATACTGAATATAAAAGAGATTTTTGATCTGAGCATGATGCAATTGATATAGTAGCAAACCAATCAACACCAATTAAAGCTCCAGCTGACTGATATGTAGTATTTATAGAAGAACCAGATTCTGAGGATTATGCTTATGTTGCATTGAAACATTATGATTGATATATGACAATTTATGGTCATATAAATGATATATTGGTTTCAGAGTTTGATTATGTTAAAAAATGAGAGATATTTGCTCAAACATGATGAGAATTTGGTACTTTATGAGCTTGATTCTTAACTACTTGACCTCATTTACATTTTGAAGTATTTAAGGATGAAGAATATGTAGATCCTCTTACAGTTTTAGATTTATCATATATTCAATTTACTAAACTACCCGAAAAATACCAATATAAATTTTATAGTGATTTTAAAGAAAGAAGATGATATGAATTCAAGAATCAAACAATAAATACTAGAGTATTTAAGTTAGAATGAACTAATGAGATTGAAAGACAAAAATATTTAATTAATAAATATGCGGTCGGTTCATTTAATAATTGGCAAATGTGGATAGATGAATCCCTTGATTGAAACATTGATCCTTCATTTGTTATGTGTATATGATTAGCTGAAACTACTCTATGAAAATATTTAAAAACTCCATATAATATATGAAATGTATGAAATACTGATTCATGAGCTACTAAAATTTTTCCAAATGCTAGAAGTTGAGTATATTGGATGATAAATACGCTTAATAATAAGTATTTATCACAATATGATGAAATAAGAATGCTAAGTAGGTACTGAAATAATGATATGAATAAGCCTATTTACGCTTCTAGTCCTGATAATTGGCATAATAATATTATTAGATGTATGAGTCATATAAAAGGTTCTTATGTTCCAGATGATTACAATTTTAGGCTAATGAAGTATTAATACTCCCATATTTTGCTTTAATAAAAGATGTATGTTAAAATTATTTATATATTTTAACATATATTTTTTGTTTATGAAGAAATTTCAAACCTTTTCATTGTTATACATTTTAAATATTATATATTTCTCTGAATTTTCATTTGCAGCTGTTTGATGAAGTGAATTGGAACAAAGTCAGGCTAATGCTAATATTATATTATCATTTTTTAGTACAGAATTACTATTAAATATAATTTTTGCCTGTGTTACTATTGTTTTAACATTCTTATTATCAAAAATAGTGACTTCTAGGCTAACATCTTATTTAGAAAAATCTTATGCTTGAGAAGAATCAGGTAGGGAAGAATTAGTTTGAGTATTATCTAGAACGGTAAATATATCAATATTATCAATCTGATTTGCTATCACACTAACAATACTTTGAATTGATATGTGAATATTTATGTGATGATTATGATTTGGTATAGGTTTTACTCTAAAAATATTTTTGACAAATTTTGTTGCATGAATATTAATGGTTACTCAATGATTTTATCACTTATGAGATATTATAGAAGTATGAGGTAGAACTTGAACAATTAAAAAAATCCATGCTTTATTTACGGCAGTAGAGCAATTTGACTGAGTAGTATATTATATACCAAATGTTAAATTTTTAGAAGAAGATGTTTCAAATTTCCATTCAAATGATAAAAGAAGAGTTGATATAAAAATATGAGTTGATTATAGTACGGATATAGTTAAAGCTAAAAAAATAATGATACAAGTTATTGAAAAATTCCCAAATATATTACAGGCACCAACTCCAGAGGTATTAGTGGAAGATTTATGAGATAATTCAATAAAACTATCACTTAGATTTTGGATTAATTCAAAAGATGCATTCTTTGTTTCAAAATCAAATGTTATTGAAACAATAAATATGGCATTTAAACAAGCATGAATTGTGATACCTTTCCCACAAATTACTGTAAGTAATAGAACAGATATAAAACTTCCTGCATAGAAGTAAAGTAAATAAGTTAAAAACTATTTGATTTTTATGGTAAAAACTCTATAATATTTATAGAGTTTTTTTACTTATTTAAAGGGAATAATTACCATGTTAGATTTTAACAAAATTGTTCAAAGATTGTGAACAAAATGATGAAAAATATTATTCAAAGATGATATTTTTGAAATGATTGATCCAGAGAAAAAAAAGATATATATCAATAAACTTAATAAATATCTATATAAATTAAAATCTCTATGAATTTTGGTTAATTTAAAGGCTTGAGTGTATATCGTGCCAGATATTGAGGATGCAGATTTAAATAAGATTGATCTAATAGATAAATATTATTTAAAATTACTAAAGAAGTATATCATATTCCATGTGTGATCTAGTTATTATATTTCATGAAGAAAATCACTAGAGTTTCATATGAAAAATTTAGAAATTCCAGAAAAAATTTTTGTTGTTAATAGATTAATAAACAAAAAAATAAAAATATGAAATTTAGAAATAATATTTAAAACTATTTCTGGAAATGATATTTATTGAAAAAAAATAAATTTATTTACAAAGATGTCTGAATTTTCAGTAATCAAACAAATTGAATGATTAGATTTTAAGTTATCATGATTAGAATTATCGTTAGTTGAGGCTGCATTAGTTAATGATATTGATTTATGAGTTCCTGTAGAACTATTATCAAAGTCTATAAAAAAATACTCGAAAGTTATGGATAAGGATATATTTTATAAAATAGGGAAATATAAGTTTATAATGTCATTTAATAGATTAAAAGAGATAGCTAAACCTATTGATAGAGAATTATATGAAGTTTTTCTTGATATAATCAAAAAAAATGGTTGATTATTTATATGAGAATGATTGAGAGCGATTTAAGTCTAAAAAAAGTGATAGAATTTTAAAACTTGACAAATG
>CAXBVF010000003.1:0-51123 GCA_963979005.1 uncultured Candidatus Altimarinota bacterium
AGTTCTTGGTGAGATTTTACTATTCAAGCTAATTCATTTTTTTGTTCTAATCAACATATTTATATTTCTTTTGATTCTGATAGTTTATGATTAAAGGATGTATGAAATATGCTACAGTGAAATTTAGTTGATAATTTTGATAAACAAAAAATAGCTATATCAGGTATTACTACAATAAAATGAGATGAAAATAATATTTTGAATAGAGAAAATAATCCTATAGATGATATTTATTTAGATACAAATAAAAAAGTCTTATCAAAATCCTTAATTAATAAAAATATAGTTAAATATACTAATTGATTAACTCCTGAAACAGTTAGTGATTTAATATCTTTTGATTTTAATAACTCTTGATCAGATGAAAAAATATTTTATTATGATTATATATGACAAACAGAAAATATTATTTTCAATTGAAATACTTATATAAATAAATGAAAAAATCTTACTATCTGAAATAGTTTAGCTGGTAAAATATGAGTTTCTTGAAAAAATACGGTTATAGCTATGAATGCTAATATACATATTACTGATGATATTTATAATACTAATGATAATAATTCATTGTTGCTACTTATCGCAAAGAGGGATTCTGATACATGAAACTGATGAAATATTTATATTGATCCATCTGTAACAAATATTGATGCAGTTTTAATTTCAGACGGAAGTATTATAAGTATGCAATCATGAGAAATTCAATATGTTTGAGATGTATGAATTATTAATAATTTAAGAAAACAACTATTGATATTTGGTTCAATAATTAGTTCTAATAATATTTGATCGAATACTCTTGTATATTGAACAGATTTATATGAAAATCCGGCTATGGTAAATAATGAATTACTAGATAATATATATGATTTATGAAATTTGAGAACATTTAATTTGAATTATGGTGAAGCGTTAACAAATTGTGATGATCAAAATGAATTAGCTCCTATTGATTGATTTTGAGATTTTATAACAAATGCTTGGGCTTGATGAAAAAATTGTTACATAACTGATCTAAAAGATCCTGATTTAAGAGAAAGTGATAAGAAAAACCCGATTATAATTGAATATAATTCAAATATACAACTCTTGAATCCAGTAATATTAAGTAGTAATTAAAATATTTTAGTAAGTAATTTTAAATAAATGAAAATAATAAATGAGATTAAGTATATAATGGTTTGAATTGTGTTATGATTATGAATGATATGATTTACTAGTTATGCAACAGTTACTTGAGCATGAACTATATGATCTTTATTTGAAGAGATAACAGGTAATTATTATTTGATATGAGATAATATTAAGGATGAAACAGTTGATTCTTCTGAAATAGAGAACGAAACTATTGAAACCTGAGATATTAAAAATTCTACAATATTATGAGAAGATATTATGGATTGAGAAATATCTCAAAATAAATTAGATAATACATTATCTAATAAAATTGATCAAATAGCAATTAATACTACTAATATTAGTACTAATACTACTAATATTAGTACTAATACTACAGATATATCTACTTTGGTAATACCTACTACTGTGGCAGAGTTAACTGATAGTTCTGACTATACTTTGAATAGTTTATTGTCGGCAGTTGCATTATCATGAGATTATATAGATTTAATTAATTTACCTTCTTTAGAAGAAATTAGATGAGCCTTGTGATGAACTCTTACATTTATAAGAGAAGATTCTACTATTTATAATTGAAGTATGCTTGGTCAAATATTATTTGATTGAACTGATGGTGCCATAAGTACTGATGATGCTTCTGTTGCTATTATAGCTAGCGCATCTGAATCCCATAGTAATTTTGATAAATGATGAGATTTGAGTTTTTGGACAAAGCCTACTAATACAGATTATGATCAACCAGCATTGAAGAGAATGGAAATAAATGATAACTGAAATGTATATATAAATGAAAAATTATATGTTTGAGGTAGTAAGGTTGCGGATAATTTTAATGTTACTTTTAAGGTAAGACCAGAAGATTTATTAGATAATGCTGATGATTATACATACTTAGATTGATGGGAAACTACTTATAGTAAAGTATCAGAAAAAAGTAGTTTAACTATTAATTTCTTTAGTTATAAGTGATGAAATTGTGATTTATGGACAAGTGATTCAGACGAACAGTGGGTGCAAAATTTTGATTTATTAAATACGTCAATAATTCCTGAATTATGAACTTGATTATGAAGTTCAAGAAATACAGTTAAGTCTTTATTTACAGAAATATGTGATGATAATGATGGTTGTATGATTCGCTATACTCCTATAAGAGATTATAATACAGCTACTAGTTGATGGATATGAAACACATTTTCTCACTTGACTAAATGATATAGAGATGATATTTGATTTTTTTATAGTTTACGTACTAGTTTTGATTCTTTTACTCATTTAGCCATTAGTGATTTAAACCCTGCGTGAGCAAATAGTTGATATACATCAGATGGTTTATGACATGATATGTTTTGGTTAGTTAATCAGAGGTGGCCTTATACGGGTGCAGCTACATCAAACAGCCTTTATTTACATGTCAGATGATCTTATGAAATTTGTTATGATTGATATATAACATTTGTTGATTAATTATTTTTTAATATTTTATTATGAAAAAAACTATAGTTTTATTTGGGCTTTTATTATTATCTTCATGTAATATTATAGACCCACAAGAGGATATTTTGTATAATAATGAAGATAAAATTGTTACTATAAATGGTGCTGATAAAATAGATATTACTTCTTTATCTTGAACATTAAATAATGATGAATTATTAAATAATAAGTCATTTACTTGAAGTACAAATATTGATTATGTAATAGATAAAAATGATATCTCAGGTATTAATTGTTATGAATACCAGTCTGAGATAAATATAAATCTTTGTTTAGATGAAATGTTGTGACAGATAAATGAAGACTATTTTAAAGAACAGTGAAATAATAATTGTTGAGAATTATTTGATTCAAGTTTGTATAATAAAAAAGATAAAGAATTAGTAGAAGAGTTTTTCTTAGCTTGCGAGGATAGTTATGTATCATATTCTGATATAAAACCTAGTTTGGAATTATTAACTATTGAAGATTGTAGTCTTTATAATAATGAGTCATATAGAATGTATGATGATAATACTACTTGATTAACAAGTACTGAGCAATGCAAATTTGAAATTGCATTTAATTCTACTGAGTGATGTGAAATATTAGACAATCTTGATGAAAAAATAAAGTGTAATGAGGTTATTAAGTGATTGGAAGAATATAGAAAAAATGAACTAAATAAAAAATATTTTGAAATGTTCTGAGATATAAAATAAAGACTGTTTTTAAAAAACAGTCTTTATTTTATATCTTAAATTATCAACATCTCAAGCACCTAATAATATTATAATTGCTCCAGTATTTTTACTATCAAAGTTCTTAATTAACTTTAATGTATTTTCTAATCATTCACCATCTTTTTTATTTGGATGATTAATTAATTTTACTAATTTTTCAGAATTAATTTTTTTCTTATCTTCATCAGAGTCTCTAGATTCATAAATATTTGGAATAATTAATTCATCCGTATCTGAAAAACATGTTTTAAAATCTTCAAGTAATTCTAGGGTTCTTGAATATTGATGAGGTTGAAAAATAGTCAGTATTTTTTTGTCCATATTAGACTCTTTGATAGCATTTAATGTTAGACAAATTTCTGTAGGATGATGTCCATAATCACTTATTAAAATGTTATTGTGGACAGTTTGTCATATCCTCTCCATTCTCCTCCAAACTCATGTATAACTTTCTAAAGAATCTAATATATTTACTTCATTTATTCATATCATAAATCATATAACATATGCAATTTTAGCATCAAATAATATATGCTTTCATGGTATTTTGATGTCTATAATAGGGAAGTGATTTTTTTGTCAATTATAACTAAAGTATTCTTCATATACTTCTATATAATTTATATCACTTCTTAATCATAATAGTTTTTTACAATTTTCATCTTCTAAATTAAGGATAGCGAATCATCAAGGTACTATATTATTTAAATATTCTTTATATGCAGAAATATAATCTTCTAAATCCTTATAATAATCTAAATGGTCTAGTTCTATATTTGTTATTACTCATACCGTAGCATTATATTTTAAAAAACTTCTTTTATATTCACATGCTTCTAAAATAAAATATTCATCTTCTACTCAATTTCTTCTATAATAAAAATTCTTATTATCAAATTCTTTTAATAAAGTTCAAACAATACTTGTGAAATCATTTTCCGAGTTTTTTAAAACTAAACTAGTAAGGGAAGTTGTAGTTGATTTTCAATGTGTTCATGCTATAGTTATAAGTTTTTTTGTATTCGCAATATTTGCAATAGCTTCAGGGTAACTAAGTATTTTTATTCAAAGTTCTTTAGATCTAACTATTTCACTTTGCGTATTTGGAACAGCTTCTGTATATATAACTAAATCAAAACTCTCGTCTATTAATTCAGGAGCCTCTCATATAATAATATTTGCTCAATCCTTTGTTAAATCTTGTATTAACTCAGACGAACAAATATCGCTTCAATACACTGCATATGATTGAGCTATATAATATCTAGCTATTGCGGATATTCATATTCATCAAATTCAGATTATGTATACTTTGTCTTTTTGCATATTATTGTTTTTAGTATATTAATTATATTAATTGTATTTATTTTTCAAAAAACTCAAGAAACATGTTATTTTTGGTGTTTTAATAATTTTTATGTTATATTAAGTATAATTATTGAATAAGATAGCCTAATGAGGAATATATATGTGTTTTGAGTTGAATTAAATTGATTAGAATTTGTTACATATGTTCTTGTACCTACATCAATGACATTAGTAATACTTATTTATCTATATTTTAATATATCTTTATTGAAATTATCATTTGATTTTGATATTAATTTATTAAAAAAAATTGATAATAACTTAGAAAAAAAACATAGCACTCTTAATAGACTTTTGGATAAATATTGCTTTAAACACTGTAGTACAGATAATGAATCAGATAAAGAAAAAGGACAGTAATATACTATCCTTTTTCTTTTATTAAACTATAGGTTTCCGTAAATATTTTATTATTTAAATCTTTTAGCTCTTCTGTTGTAAATTTTGATAAAACCCAATCTGATACCTCGTAATTATTATCTAATCATATACCAATTTTTATTCTTTTAAATTCTAATCATAAATATTTAATCATATCTTTTATTCAATTATGTCATCAAGCACTTCATTTATCTCTGAATCTCAATTTTCAAAAATCCATGCTTAAATCATCATATATTACTGTTATATTTTCAGTATTTATCTTGTAAAAATCGATTACTTTTTTTATAGATTCTCAGCTTAGGTTCATAAAGGTGTTAGGCTTTAAAAGGATAGTTTTTTCTCAATTAAAATTTCAAGAAGATGTCTCTCATTTAAATTTGGATTCTAATTTAAATTCGCTAAATTTTTCTTTTTCAACTAAATAATCTAAAAATAAAAACCCTATATTGTGTCTAGTTTTTTTATATTTATCTCATGGATTTCATAGTCATATAATTAATTTCATTTTATTATTTTATTTCATAAATTTCGAATGTACCTCTTTTAGTTTTTTATTTGTTACATGAGTGTATACTTGTGTAGTAGTAATACTTGCGTGTCATAACATTTCTTGTATAGCCCTTAAATCTGCTCAATTACTTAATAGTGTTGTCGCAAATGAATGCCTGAGAGTATGAGCTGAGATATTTTTTAATATAAAAGCTTTACTAGCATATTTTTTAACCATATTAGTAATAAAAAATCTAGTTAATCTTACTTTTTCATTTTCTAGAGTATCTATATTTTCTTTTTTTATATTGTGTCTTATAAATAAAGGGGATAGATGGTCATTTCTTTTTTCTATATAATTTTCTATAAGTTTGGCAGCATGTTTTGTTAAATATACTACTCTAACTTTTCTTCATTTTCATCTTACAGCAAATTCTCTTCTTTTTAAATTGATATCAGATATATTTAAATTTGTTAATTCTGATATTCTGAGACCAGTAGAATATATGCATTCCATAATTGCTAAATCTCTAGTTCAAATTATTGTTTTTGTATCAGGGGTACTAAATAATCTTTCTAATTCTTCTTCTAATAAAAATTCAACATGTCTTTCGTCAGCCTTGATTAAATCAATTGCAGACGCAGACATGCTTTTGTGTCATTTTTTTTCTAAAAATTTTAAAAAACTTCTAATAGTTATCATATAAGCATTAGCAGTTTTAATGGAGATACTTTTGTTTTTTTCGTAAAGATAACTTCTAAATTTTTCAGCAATTTCTAAAACAATATCTTTTACTTTAAATTTATCTATATTTTTTTCTAAGGATTCAATTATGAATTCATTAAATTTTCTTAAATGTCTATCATATTGTTCCACAGTTCTAGGTGATTTATTTTTGATTACTTCTAAATAATTTAAAAAGTTTAAGTGAGCTTCTTTAAATAGCATTTTATTCAATTGAAATAATAAATATTATGTTATGTATTTTAATAAAAAAATAAACTATATCAAGTATAGTTTATTTTTTTATATGATTATTTCTGGCTCTCAATCTGTAATTAGTATATTATGCTCAAATTGACATCATAAGCTTCAATCTTTTATGTAAATCTCCCAAGCTCACTCATCTACTATTTGTCAGCTTGTTTCTCATATAAGAGGCTCTATTGCTAAAGTCATTCCCTTTTTTAATTCTACTCAACTTCAAGCTTTTCAATAGTTTGGTATATATGGTTTTTCATGTATTTCTTTTCACACTGCATGTCACGTTAGATCCTTTACTACTTTGAATCAAGCTTTTTCAATTTCTTTTTGTATAGCTGAACTTATATCTCATACTTTGTTTCAAGCTTTACATTTAGATATTCAAGCATATAAGGCTTTTTTGTTAACCTCTATCATTTTTGCTCATACTTTATTATATTTATTTCATCATATAACCATAGTAAATCCAGTATCAGTATTTACTCATACTCATTTATCTCTTATTCAAAAATCAAAATTTACTAAGTCTCAATTTTTGAATCTAATATTTCTAGAAGCTGTTCAGTGAGCAATTTCGTCATTAATACTTATGCATATATTATCGGGAAATCAATATGCTCACTTAAAAGCGCATAAAACATTATGTTTCTTAGCTATTTTTCAACATAAATCATTTACTTGATTTGTAGTTGTTCATTCTATTGCTATTTTTTTTATTTCAGCAAAAATTTTTTTATGAATTTTTGCATTATTTCTCATTATTTCGAGTTCTTTTTTTGTTAACATATTTTTATTTATTTACATAATCAATCTCAAGTTGATTGTGAATTACAAACCTTTTGCGATACTTTTATTGTTTTTTCTAATGTATTTATACTGTCATCTAAACTAAAATGGGTTTTTATAATCTTTGACCTTAATCATTCAGTTACCACGTCTCATATTGCAGCAAATGGGACCTCTTTTTCATAAAGAGTTGTAATTTTTTCCTGAATCTCTTTTGATAATTCAGAATTATCTGTAACTCTATTTAAGTCATTTATATTTATTTTTTCTACTTTTTCATCGAAAAAATCTCATACAACTTCTTCATTCCAAAATTTTAATTGTTCTTCTATTTTTCAGTAGGTGGATATAATAGTATTAGAAACAAAGTTACTATTTAGGTTAATTCATTCTGTGTTGTATTTTTCTAAGTTCGATTTTAATATCTCTTTATTTTCAGTTGATATTCATTTTCTACTTAACTCTTCTGACAGCTCTCTTTTTTCTATTTTTGCCTCGTCATTATTTGGATCATTTCAAATTAATAACTCCCAGGAATCTTTCCACATATCAATTCAATCTCTTCATTGTTTATTTAAGAGTTCTATATCCTTGATTGCTGTAGATATTTGTTCAAAAAATCATCACTTTTCTTTACTACACGCCTTAATAGACTCTGTAGAGTAAGCTTTTTTTATTTCTAATTCAAAACTATTATTTACTAGAATTAAATCAACTCAATCAAACTCATCTGGGTATCATAATATTGATAACCTAAATAAATTTAATATTTGATCATTATTGTAAATTAAACTAGATACTATTTCTTTTGCTGTTTTATTATTTAAATTACACTTACTTGTGACTCATTTACAAGCCTCAGATACAACTATTTGAGTATATAATTGGCTATCTAACATTTTTACATATTCAAGTAAAAACTTATTTTGTTTGTCTAATATTCAATAATCTCTTTTTACCTGAACTGGAATTTCAGAAATTAGAGGAAAAGTTAAAAAATATTCCGCATAAGAAAAGTATCATTTAAAATTAAATGATTGATTAAATAGGCTTACGGTTTCATTAACTGCTTTACTAATTTGATTAGATACGGAATTACTCGTATCAAGTTCCTTTTTCTTGTTATTATTTTCCGTTATAGCATTAGATATATTTTTTATTACTTGTTTATTATCTTTTACGTAATCCAATAACACCTGAGCACTTTTATCTTTTATACTACAAGTTCATGCTGCCGATAAATATGATGGCATACATAATAAAAGAATAAATGTGAGTAATTTTATTTTTTTCATAATTTTTAACCTTTTGGTTTAGCGTTTAATTTTAATATTATAGAATGTATATTTTGAACATAATTATTTATCCCTAATGTAAATTTATCTAATTCTGTGTACTGTTTTTCAAAGGTTTCGAGTACTCAATATGATACTTTTTTCTCTATTATTTTGTTAAATAATTTAGCTTTTTCTTCCTTGTTTATTAGATAATCATTATAATATTCTTGTTGATTTAAGAAGGCATTTCTAACTGTCAGCTCTTTTGCATTCAATACTGATTGCTTGTCTTGTTCTAGATTATTTAGCATAGTTAAATCATTTTTCCTCTTATAATCTAATCATTTACTTTTATAAAAAGATTCTAACATATTTTTTAAAGCAAATTCTCATTCATCTTTTTTATCTTCTGGAGCCAAATCTAAAATAGGTACAGGTTTTGTTGATATTTGAAATCAAATATGAAAAATATCTGGTAAATTCAATCACTCTAATCATAGTTGAAAATTATTCTGAGACATACTTGCTGGGATCAAAGATGTAGATGCAAATTTACCTAAATGTTCATTTGATCTATTTAATAAATATTCAATTGTTATATTCTCTCATCATCAAAAAAGATTATGGTCATATGTAATGTATTCTATATCTATACAGAAAAACTCATTACATGGCCATTCAGATAAATCAGTAATACTTTGGTATCCTCATCATATATCTGTATTTCAATTATTACTTCATTCTTCCTCTAAATTATCAGTATCTCAATTTCAAATATTACTATTTACAGAATCATTTACAATTATTCAATTATTTAAATTGGTATCAATATTATTTAATATAAAACTTAGATTATCTTTTGATAATCAGCTTGTTTGAATATCGTCAGAACATAAATATGTATTATTTGTTTCTATAGTTGATTCATCACTATTTTCAGAAGTATTAATAGTATCATCATTTTCTTCCTTATTACTATCGTTATTTAAATCTATACTATCTGTACTTCAATTCAATAATTCTCTTGTTCACTCCCCAATAGATTCTATAAATCAGTATATAGATTCACCTAAATCTACATTATCTCATCATTCATAATCAACTACATCAGCAAATATTATTTTATCTATTTCTTCTATATCACTAATTAAATCAAATCATGAATTTTCTATTTTTCAATCACTATAAAGTCAAATATTAGATATTTGATATATTTGTTTAGATTTTGTTTCTGTTTTAGTATTTATTTTGTCCTCATATTCTTTAAAATACAATAAGTAATCTACAAGTATTTTCATTCAATTTGTATCATCTTTACTACAAGTACTATTTAAGTATGTTCATAGTTTTCCTAAATCTTCCTTTTGTATTATTTCTTTAAACTCTTCAATTGATAAATTTTTTGAAACATCCAAACATTCTATATATTTATCATTTATAGCTAGTTCATTTATTTCCTCTAGGATGCTTGTTCATTTTATTCATCCATTTATCTCAAATTCAAATAATTTATCATCCAATTCATTAATTCATGTATCAATATTTTTATATAAATCCAGTGAAGATGCACTTCAAAAAAAAGCATTAGTTGTTCCAAAAATGCTAAGTATTCAGATTATTAAAAATACAATGTATCTTTTCATATAAATCTAAAGAAAATAGTCATATATATTATATAAAAAAAACTTATTATTACAAAGATTTGTACTAAAAATAACTTTAAATAAATATGTATAAAAAAATAGTAAAAATATTTAAATATTTTTACTATTTTAAGAAATTATTTATTTAACAATTAATTCATCTTTTTCTATATCTAACTTAAAAAGTTTTTTACTTCTGTTTGCAATAATTTTTTCAGCTATGAAGTCTTCAATTGTATCAACAATATATCTTCTAACTTCTCTTGCTCAGAATTCAGGATTATAAACTCTTTTTGTAATATAATTAATTACTTTTGTATCAAATTTTAAATCTAAACCTTTGTTATGCATTCTTGCTTCTAAGTTTGATAATCATAATTGTACGATTTTTCTAATTTGATTTTTATCTAGAGGATTAAATACAATAATTTTATCTATTCTATTAATAAATTCAGGTGAAAAATATTCAGTTAGATTATCTTTTATGCTTTGAGCAGCTTCACTGTAATCATTTAGTATTTTATTTTCTTCCTTATCTTTTATATCAAAACCAATTTTTTCAGCTTTTTTTGTAAATTCTTCTTGTCCAATATTAGAAGTCATTACAATAATTGTATTTTTAAAATTGATTTTTTTTCATTTATTATCCGTTAAAATTCATTCTTCTAGTATCTGTAATAACATATTATATACCTCAAAGTCTCATTTTTCAATTTCATCAAACAATATAACAGAGTATGGTTTTTTTCTAACTTTTTCAGTTAACATTCATCACTCTTCGTATCAAACATATCATGCAGATGATCAAATAAGTTTGTTTACAGAAGTCTTGTCAGAGTATTCACTCATATCAATTTTTATAAGAGCATTAGGATCATCATAAAAATGTTTTGTTAGAACTTTTACTAATTCTGTTTTTCATACTCATGTTGGTCACAAGAATAGAAAACTTCATAAAGGTCTATTTGGATTAGATATTCATGCTTTTGATCTCATAATAGACTTAACTATTGATTTAATAGCATCATCTTGCCCAATTATCTCCTTTTTTATTGATTTTGGCAGCATTTTTAGTCTATCTATTTCATCTTTACTTAGGCTAGATACAGGGATTCAAGTTGAAATACTTAATATTTTTTGAACATCATCTGAACCAACTGTCATTCTTTCTTTTTTTGGAATTGTGAATTTTTCTTTTAATTCCTTTATTTCTTTTTCTAAATTTGTTTGAGTTTCTTTTAATTTAGAGGCTTTTTTATATTCTTGGGCAATTACAGCGATTTCAATTTGTTTATTAATTTTTGCAATTTTTTCTCTAATTTTTTTAGTTTCTGTTTCATCAAAATTATATTTCATTGATTTTATACTACAAGCTTCGTCAATTAGATCAATTGCTTTATCTGGTAGGTTTTTGTCTGTAATATATCTTATAGATAAATCAACTGCATCTTTTACAGCTTCATCAGAGATATTTAAGTTATGATAATCCTCAAATGAATCTTTTAATCCATTAATTATTTCATTTGTAATAACTCTAGAAGGTTCTTCTACGGTAATTTTTTGTAACCTTCTTTCTAGAGCAGTATCTTTTTCTATATATTTATTATATTCGTTCTGAGTGGTTGCTCATATTATTCTTATTTTTCATCTACCCATTGCAGGTTTAAGAATATTAGAGGCATCTAAAGTTCATTCTCATCCACCAGCTCAAATAATAGTATGTAATTCATCAATAAAAAGTATTATTTCATTTTCTATTTTTGAAGCTTCGTCTATAACTTGTTTTATCCTAGTTTCAAATTCTCATCTATATTTTGTTCATGCTACTAGAGAAGACATATCTAGAGATAAAATCTTTTTGTCCTTCATAGAGAATGGAACTTTTCATTCCTTTATTCTAAGAGCTAATCATTCAGCTATTGCGGTTTTACCAACTCAAGGTTCTCATACTAAAACAGGATTATTTTTAGTTTTTCTGTTTAAAATTGCTATTAACCTTTCTATTTCAAGCTCTCTTCAGATTATATTATCTATTTTTCATTCATTTGCTTCTTGTGAAAGATTTGTAGAGAAAAAATCTAATGCTGGAGTTGTTGAATCACTTTTTTTAGTAGTTTGTTCTTTATTCATATCAAAAGGAGTACTTGCTGCTTCTTCTGGATTTCATCAGAATAAATTTTGAGTAAGAGTTCATAATAATTTATTAATATCATCATCTCATTCAATATTGATTTCAGAATCAGCTCATTTATTTACTCAGTCAATTACTCATAAATTATTAAGTTCAGATAAGTTTTTTTCAATATCGCTAGGAGTAATTCCGATATAATCTAAAAAACTAACTATCCATGAATCATTTTTAATCATTGATAATAAAAAATCCTCAAGTGAAGCTTTTGGTTTTGAATATGTTGCAGCTATTTTCACACTTCATAGTATAACTTTTTTTAACCTAGAGTTCATTCAAGCATAAACTCACGCTCTTTTACCATAAGTTTCATTAAAAATTCATTTATTTAGTATTTCTAGTGTTAATTTTTCACTTATTCAATATAAATTAAATATTTCTTTAATACCTCAAGTCGAATTATTTATTATTTCTATAAATACATCCTCTACTCAAAGCTCTTTTAATCAGACTTCTTTTATATTGTTTTCAGCGTTAACTAGGGCTTTTTTGTATCAATCAGAGAAATTGTTATATGACATACTTTAAAATTATTTGTAAGAATATAAAATCTTTATATAATAATTATATCATAAAAAAGTTTGAGACAAAGTTTGATAGTACACTTTATGTTAAAAAGTCTTTGACTATTTCTGATATGCTTTTTTAGTTAATTTTTAATATTATATTATGTCTAAAAAAAATATATTTTTACTGGCTGCATGATATGTCGCAGGGTGAATAATTTGAGCTTTATACAATAAACAAAAACCTTCTGATTTAAAAAAAGATTTAGAAAATTCTAGAAAAGAATGAACAGGGGATTTTAAGGTTATGTTAGATAATTTTGTAGTTACTCATGAAAATCTCTTAAAAGATTTAAAAAAACACGTAATTACTGATAAAAATAAAGAATTATTTAATGAAAAGAAAAAAGAATTACTTGATGTTGTAGATGTCTATAAAAAACAGTGATTAGAGATTGCGGATGAACTAAAAGTTAAATGAAAAGATTTTTTAGTTGAAGCATCTGATAATCTGGATAAGTTATACAAAGAAAAAAAAGCGGAAATAGAATCTTTAAAAGATGAAGCTCCAGAAAAAGCTAAAGAAATTAAAAACTGATTAAAGGATGGTATAAAAAAATGAGTTAATGACTTAAAAGAAAAAATAAAAAAAGACTAGATATAATCTAGTCTTTTTTTATTTTTATTAATCATTTAATGCTTCATAAACTTCTCATGCAATTTTTATATCTGGAGTAAGAGTTTTATCTCATACTACCCATCTAGCAGGACAAGCTTGAGTTGGATTTTCTCTCATATATTGTAAGGCCTCTAGTTTTCTGATTAGTTCAGCAGAATTTCTACCTAATGGAAGAGTATCTCAAGTAACTTCAATACTTCTAATTATTCCATCTGGATCAATTATGTAAGTACCTCTACCAGAAATCCCACTTTCTTCGTCTAATAGATTGTAAACATAAGCAACTTCAGTAGAATGATCAGCTAACATTTTAAAAGGAAATCATTCCATCAATCTTTCATGTTTTACCCATGCTCTATGAGAAAAGACTGTATCAGTTGATGCAGCTAATACCTCGACTCATAATTCTTTAAATTTAGCTTCTTGTTCAGCTATATCTTTTAATTCAGTTGGACAAACAAAAGTGAAATCAGCAGGATAAAAGAATAATACTACCCATTTTCATTTTAAATCATTAGAGTTAATAGCTCCATCAGAATCAGTTTTTGGATCATAAAAAGGTAAATCAAAACTAGGTGCTTCGATATCAATTTTAGCAATAGTAGGGAAATTTATATCTTCCATAAATCATTGTTATTTAAGTAAATTATACAGAGATTATATCTCTAGCCTTGATAATATGAAAATATAAAAAAAAGTCAAATTATAATGAGAATAATTCTTATTATAATTTGACTCTTCAATTATCTTTCCAAAACCTCAAGTTTAATATCTATTTCAGATTTATTAAACGCTTTATCAATAGCTTCTAATGTAATAATATGTTTTCAAACAGATAAGTCATTTTCTGAGTTAATAGGGAAGTTTATACTTCTATCCGTTAGTCATGTTTTAATTATTTCTCAATCAATTTTAATATTTATAGTTCTTAAGCTAGTACCTTCTTTAATATTAGCCTTTAGATTAAAGAAGTTGTTATTATATAATTTTATACTTCAATCAATAGGATTTATTAATATTATCTCAGGTGCAACAGTATCCTTTTTTACTATAAGAACCTCTGTTGTAACTGTATCAGAATAATACTGATCATCAACAGCCCTAAAGACAAGATCTGCTTTTTTACCAGTTTGAGATGCTGGAATAAATATATTTCATACATACGATCAGTCGTTTTTGTTATCTACTACAATAGTATCAATAATCAAATCTCAAATCATTATATCTATTTTTATAATAGGATTACTACTTTTATACGCCAATTCTATGTAATTTTCTCAAGCTGTAAAAGTATCCAGTTTATTAGTAGTTGTTCTAATGGTTATATCTGATCTTATATCAGATCTCTCACATTCATTAGGATTAACTTCTGTAATTAAATCTGTAATATTTCAATATTTTTCAATAAAATCCTCAGATTTAGACCATTCAATTACTGGATTTTGCCATTTTGGATTAGATGGACTAAGTGAATTAAATTGTATTAAATTTACTGTTTTTATAGCTGCAATAGGAGTTTTAGCTGTAACTTTTCAATTACAAAGTGTATCTACTTCTACTTGACTATAACTGTTATCATACACGGTAGGTTTATTGATGAATAAAGATTTCTTTATTAAAGAACCATTTGTGGATTCTGGATTTGGTAGTAATCATGATATTTCAGAAATATTGATATTTTTAACTCATGCAGGCTGCCTCCATCATTCAGATTTTTTTCATATATGAGCAAATTCCATAAATTCTTTCCATATAGGTCAAGCTCATTCAAGTCAATTTCACATATAATTTAATTTTGTTCAGTCCGTATTTCAAGCCCATACTACAGTAGTAATTTGAGGAGTATATCATGCGGTCCATAGATTTGCAGGATAAATATCTTTTACACCATTTCTTACAGTTTGTTTTGTTGAAGTTCATGTTTTAGCTGCAACTATTCTATCTTTTAGACTAAGATACATATTCCAAAATTCTGGACGAGAACCAGTATCGCTAAGCATATGATTTGTTATATATGTTTGACTTTCAGATATGACTTTTTCTTCCTTTTCTTTTATTTCCTTTTTCTCCTCGATAATATTTCATTTTGAATCTTCTATTTTTAAAATAGGAGTAATGTCTTTTTTTACTCACATATTAGCAAAGACACTATAGGCTGTAGCTAATTCTAATGGAGTCATTTCTCAGGTTCATAGAGCTAATGGAGCTCAATACATTCAATGAGTTTTTAAAGAATTAACTCAGATTTTTTTCATAAAACTAACTATTCAAGCTTCTCATCAAGCTAAGAAAAACATTTTTATTGCTGGAATATTTCTAGAATTATTTAATGCTGTTGATAAATCCATTTTTCACATAAATTCTCAATCAAAATTTGCTGGAGTGTATCCGCTAGGAAATTTTGTTTCTAAGTCATAAATAGGTGTCTTTGTTCATATTTCTTCATTGAATATACCCATAGAATATACAAAAGGTTTAAATGTACTTCATGGTTGTAATTTAGATGTAATTATATTAACATTTCACTTATTTTCTTTATCAAAGTAGTCTTTTCAACCAACCATTGATAGAATTTCTCAAGTTTTATTATCTATACTTATAAGCGCAGCATTGTCAGCAGCAAATTTAGTAGAATTAATTTCTGTTTGCTCTTCAATTAGAGTTTCAGCTTTATTTTGTAATTTTGGATCTAGAGTAGTATATATTTTTAATCAACCGACACTTACAATTTCTTTTCAATATTTCTCTTCTAAATATTCTTTAACAAAAAATACAAAATGGGCAGAATTTATATTTTCTCTAGACTGACTAAACTTATATCATATTGCATTAATTATTGATTCTTTATACTGTTCAAAACTTATATATCAATCTTCTAACATTCTTCATAATACTTCATCCTTTCTTCAAGTTTGGTATTCTATAAAGTTATCATTAATTCATTCTATTCTTATACTATTTAATATATGTAATAATTCTGAATATTGTATTACAGCACATCAATCATTATCTATTCTAATTTGATTTTTAAAATCTTTATTTGATATATTACATATAAGAGTTTTGTTTGTTCATTCTAATCTACTCGCTTTTATATTACTAATAAAACTAGTTAATTTTAATATATTTTCACTATTTAATGCTCTATCCTTTTGGGTAATTATTTTTACTATATCATCCTCATTAACTGAAGGGTATACATACGGATATCAAACTATTCTATCTGGATGGTTATATGGAGAGTAAAAAGTAGGTCATTTTGGAAGAGATGCTAGAATAGAAGATTCTAGTACTCATACATCTTTGGAGCTTTTCCCAAAAAATGTCATTGCAGCTTCTTCAATACCAAATGCGTTATGTCAGTATGATATTTTATTTAAATATAACTCTAAGATTTTTTCTTTTGAAATACTAGTAGTTAATTGATAAGCAAGATACATTTCTTTAATTTTTCTTTCAACACTTCTTTCGTTTGTTATTACTGTATTTCTTATCAACTGTTGTGTTAACGTTGAAGTTCATTTAACGGTATCAGTTTTTCATAATACATAATTTATTCAAGCTCTAAATAGTCATTTAATATCAATTCATGGATTTTCCCAATATCTTTTATCTTCAATTGCTATGATTGCATTAATCATATTTTCAGAAATATCCTCAAAAGGAACATAAGTTCTTTTTTCTTTAAATATTTTATATAACTCATTCCCTTCTCTATCGTAAATTATAGAAGATTCTGCAATTTGTAAGTCTTGTAATTCTCCTATAGATGGTAATCATACAATATATTTATTATATAAAAATGCCGTTAGTATGAATGTAAATATTACAAAAAAGAAAATTGTATAAACTAAAATCTTCAGAAAAATATTTCATCATTTTTTCTTCAAATCTTTTTTTGTATATTTAGTCTTTAGTCTTGTTTTAGCAAGAGGTTTTCTAGTTATAGTCATATTTAATATTAAAACTTAAATGTATTATTGTCTCATAAATAATCTTCTCAGATAATTATTTCAAAATTAGCAGAACTTTTAGAATATATAGGAGATTCGACTTTTTTAAATTCTCAATTAAAAAAGGTTTTTAAAAGCCTAAGAGTTACTGAATTCTTATCAACGTTATTGTAATAAATAGTTGATTTACTATATATTTCTCTAGTATTTCATATAGAATTAATTGCCGGTACATTGAAACCATACCTCACTATGTCATTACTTAATGCTCATGCTAGATGATTAATTTTTAGAGAATTAAAAATATTTATTTCATAATTTTCTGTAAATATTTCAGGATAATTAAATACAATATCAGTATAATCTTGTATTTCACTATAATCATTTAGATTATTATAATCAGTTCAATCTATTAGTAATACAGACATTCATCAGAAGAATTCTCTACTAGGCGTATATAGAAATCATCATTTTTCACAAGTGTCACTTCAATAAAAACATGAATCATTCAGATTTGATGATAGAATAGTGAAATCTCATGTAGAATTTAAATGATATGCTAATTTAATAATAGTTGATAGTGTTAAATCTGTAGATACATGGTTAATAAAGACGTTATATAGTTCTTTTATCTTTAGTGGTGATGTTAAAAAATAACTACCAGTTAATTTATCTTTTATAGACCTAATTACTTGCTGTTGTCTTATAGATCTATCAAAATCACTTGTAGAATGCCTGCTTCTTGAATATTTTAAAGCATTTTCTCAATCAAAAATCCAAGTTCATTTTTTAAAAACTAGAGTTTTGTATCACCAATTTCAATCAGGGTATTGATTATCTACAAAATATTCAGGAATAGTAATCTCTATTCATCAGATTGTATCAATTATTTCTTTAAATCAATCGAAATCAATATTAGCGTAATAATCAATTTGTTCTCAGGTTATATCAGAAATCTTCTTTTTTAATATATCCATTCAAATCTTATCAGAACCACTTTCAAATTTATACTTAGCATATAAACCATTAATCTTATTTCCATTAGTTTCACCTGGATATTCTACATAAATATCTCTAGGAATAGATAATAGGCTAATTAATTTAGTTTTTGTATTTATACTCGCCAAAATAATAGTATCAGTTAAGTTTGGAGCATCATGATCACCTCATCATCTTCAAACGATTAATACATTAATTTTGTCACTTTTATTTTTACTCACTTTGTCCGTTACTTTAGGTTGATTACTATTATTAGTTACTTCAATAGTAGTGTTTTCATCAACATTTCCATTTATATTAGTAGTGATTTCTTCTTGAGACGGATTAAGGCTATTAATATTATCTGCTTTTAAATTAAAAAAATCTATATTTTTAATTAAAATGAATCATAATAAAAAAATAAGACATAAGGCTAATATTCCTATTGTATTAGGAATTACAGGGGATGCTTTTTTTAAATTACTTTTTTTAAATCACATGTATCAATATATTATGCTAAAGGACCTGAGTATTTTATAAATAAAAAGATATTTTACAAGAGTTTTTTATAAAAAAATATATGAATTATATAAAGTTATCTTGTCAATAAAAAAATATTAAAAAATTTTTGTTTTTAATATTTTTTTATACTATATAAATAAGATTTTACTAATTAATTTAAACAATATTATTTATGGAAAGAATAAATAAAGTTATTTGAGAAATTTCTAAGAAAGTAGTATGACAAAACCTACTTATACGTGATTTATTGATATGTTTACTATGTAAATGACATATTTTATTAGAATGAGCACCATGATTAGCTAAAACGCTTTCTGTGGCAACATTAGCAGAAACAGTTTCTTTAGATTTTAATAGAATCCAATTTACACCTGATTTATTACCAAGTGATTTAATAGGTAATAGGATTTATAATCCTGACAAAAAGGATTTTACTACAAAAAAATGACCTATTTTTTCAAACCTAATTCTAGCTGATGAAATAAATAGAGCGCCTTCAAAGGTACAATCTGCATTACTAGAAGCTATGGCTGAAAAACAAGTTACTATTTGAGATGAAACATTTAAATTGGATAAACAATTCATGGTGTTAGCTACTCAAAATCCATTAGAACAAGATGGTACTTATTCTTTACCCGAGGCTCAGTTAGATAGGTTTTTGCTTAAAACTATTATAGATTATCCTACAGAAAAAGAAGAATTAGAAATAATGAAAAAATATTCAGTAGATGAAGTATTAAAAGTAGAAAAGAAACTTAAGAAAACTGATTTAACAAAATTACAAGATGAAATATCTAAAGTACATGTTGATGACAATATTTTCAACTATGTAAAGGATTTAACTTTTTGTAGCAGAAATGATAAAGAAATTAAAGAATTTTTATTATACTGAGCTTCACCAAGAGCATCAATAGCATTAATAAAAGTAATTAAAGCTTTAGCATTTTTAGAATGAAGGGATTTTGTTATACCTGAGGATGTAAAGGAAATGATAAAACCTATATTTAGACATAGAATTATACTTAGTTATGAAGCTATTGCAGAATGAGTTACTCCAGATATGGTTATAGAAAAAATATTAAATAAGGTAGAAATAAAATAATTATGTTAAATAAAAAACATAAATTACTTGAATTAAAAACTTCTATTTTGGTAGATAGTTTATTTATATGAAACTATAAAACAAAGCATAAATGAAGATGAATTGAATTCGTTGATTATAAAGAATATTGACCAGAAGATAATGTTAAAAATATAGATTTTATTAGGTCTGCTAATGAATGAAAAACATTAGTTAAACTTTATGAGGAAGAAAGAGAATTAAGTGTATATTTTGTTTTTGATTTTAATGAAAATTTCAATGTTAATTCTATCTCATCTTTTAAAATGGACATTTTTTATGAGCTATTTTATCTCATCTGATTATCTACAATATCTAGTTGAGATAAATTTTGAGCATTTATTTATAATAATGAATTAAGGAAGCTTCATTATGCTAAAAAATGAAAACAAAATTTTATTAATATTGTACAAAATATAGAAGAAATTTGAGCGCAAAATATAACAATAAAACACTCCATTATAGACAAAATAAAGTCTCATTATAGACATAATAATTTTGAAGAAAAAAGGAATAATGGATTAAGTTATTTTAATTCATTAAAAATAAAAAATTCACTTGTTTTTTTAATTACAGATAGTTTAGAAATACAAAAAAAAGATTTAGAGATATTGAGTATAAAAAATGATTTAATCGTATGTAATATATTTGATTCATTTGAAAATACTTTAGACTGAAAATGATTATCAAGTTTATGAAATATAAATGAATGATTACATATAGATTTGGATAATAAAAAGAAGAAATCTGAATACAAAAAATTAAGGAAGGAAAAAATTTTAAAATACAAACAAGCTATAAGAAAAATGGGGTCTAAACATTTATTATTAGATGAAACAAAAAATGTTTACAGGGAAATATATAAGATATTTCAAAAATAAAATATTTATTAATTATTAAACTATGTTACATAAATTTGTGAATTTATTACTGCTTGTATTATTACTTCTTACATACAGTTACGCTTCTGCTGAAACAAGTGTTGTAATTTCATGAGATACTGAAAACCTAGAATTTGGAGATAATTTTAATATTAATGTTGATATAGAAACGGATTCAACTTGATCTTTAGAAATCGTTAATATAGATTGATTAAATAGTTTTCAAACTTTATGACAACAGTCATCAAAAAATATTAATGTAATTAATTGAGAAAGACTAAATACTTTTAAGTTATGAATTTCTTTAGTTGCATCTAATACATGAACTTATGTGATTTGACCAGCTAAATTACAAATAGGAGACAAAATCATATTGTCTAATGTCTTAAATATTACAATTAATAATGAAGTTTTAAATAACTTAAATAATAGTAAAATAAAGTATGAAAATAAAGATAAACTAATAAATAATTCAGATAATGATATAAGGTGAATTCAAGATCCCAACTCTAGATTTTATAATTTTATTTTACTTCAATTATTTATAATTTTCTTACTAATCTGAGTCTATATTTATTATGCTTTTTTTCTAAATAAAAAATCTAAATCTATTCATAATGACAAAGATGCCATACTAACTAAAAAGAAAAAAATAATTAAGTGATTACTGAAACTTAAAAAGAATATTGATGCATATAGTAAGTCTAATTTTTATGAATTGCTTAACTCTTATTTTAGAGAATATTTTGAAATATTATGAATAAGAAATAGTGATAAATTAACTTTATCTGAAATAAAGGAATTAGATTTAAATAAATCGTTGATTAGTTTATTTGAAAAAAGCTATTTAAATGAATTTTCTAACAAAAAAGATTTAATTAAGGAAAAAATAGAGTTAATAGACAAGCTTATAAAAACAATAAAATAATACATGATTTTTTTACACCCAATATATTTTGTACTCTTGATACCAATATTATTTATTTTGATAATATTATATTTTAATTATTGAAAAAATACTAACTTTTGACCATTAGCAGATTTAAAAATTATTTTTAAATCTAATTCTAAATATTTCAAGATTTATTATATATTGATTTTTTTAATATTTGTAATTTTTATCTCTATTTTTTCTAAGCCAGTAAAAGAAAATATTTTAGAAAAAAATAATAAAAATTGAATTGATATACAGATAGTTTTAGATGTTTCATATTCAATGATAGCGAAAGATTTAAAGCCTGATAGATTAAGTGTAGCTAAAGATGTAATTTCTTTATTTTTGGATAAAATTGAATCAGATAGGGTGTGAATAATTGTTTTTGCTTGAAAAACTTTCACATCTCTACCTTTAAGTTTCGATTACAATATTATAAAAAAAATAACTAGTGAAATAAGTGTTGAAACTATTAATCAGAGATATATGAATATGCAGGGTACTGCCGTATGAGATGCGATAATTTTGGCAACTGATTCATTTTGAGATACAAATAGAGAAAAAGTTATTATTTTAGTAACTGATTGAGAGGCTAATAAGTGAGTGGATCCAATAATGTCTTTAAATTATATTAATGAGGGCTATGACTCTAATTTAAAAATATATACTATTTGAATCTGATGAGACTATGAAACATTTATAACAATAAAAGATAATTTCTGAAGAAATATAAATGTTCCAATTGCGTGAGTAGATGAAGAAACATTAAAAACTATTGCAAAAAGAACAAATGGAAAATATTTTAGAGCATGATCAAGAGATGATTTGGAAAATATTTTTTTAGAAATATCGAAGCTAGAAAAAAGGGAAATTGAATCTGATCTAGTAAAAGTAAATATAGTTAAATATGATTATTTTATATATTTATTAGTAATAGTATTTTTATGATTTGTGTGAATTAAATATTTAAAAAGATTTTAATAAAAAAATATGGTATTTTGAAATTTAAATAATCTGCTAGTAATTGTATTTGTTATTCTTCTTTTAAGTTGATGACTTCTTTTGTGGTGAATTTTTAAAAGAGATAAGAAAAAGATAAATGTTATTTTACTATTTTGTTCTTTCTTTTTTATATTAATTAATATATTTGAAATAAAGTGATCATTTATTAATGAAACAGAAACAGTAGATTGATGAAAAATTGTTTTTGCAATTGATGTAAGTAAAAGTATGAATACTGAGGATATAAAAAGTAGTAGATGATTTAACTCTAGGCTTGATTCTGTAAAAGAACTAATTAATTCGTATATAACTGATTATAGAAATAATGAATATTGACTCATCGTTTTTGCATGAGAAGCATTAGAAGTATTACCGTTCACAAGTGATATATGAACTTATAAAACTGTATTATACTGAATTAATAATTGAAATGTAAGTAAGTATTGAACAAATTTAAATAGTGTATTTGAGAGTTTAAATAATTATTTTCCTGAAAATGGAGAATGAGGTTTAGCAGTTATTTTTACTGATTGATGAGATGAAGAAATAGATATTTCAAAAGATTTAATAAATTCATTAATAGATAAATGAGTTAAGTTAGTATTAGTTTGAACTGCAACTGAGTCATGATGAAATATTCCAATTTGAACAGATTTTTTCTGAAGAAAAATATATAAAAAGTATAATTGAGAGTATGTTGTTTCAAAACTTAATAAAAGAATTTTAAAAAGTCTAAGATCAAAATGAGATATTGGATATACGGAAGTATCCAACAATGATAGTATAGAAAAAACAATTAATTATATTTCAGATAATATTGATTTAGTTAATTTAGAAAAAAATATTAATTATAGATTTGATTTCACTAGAGTATTTATATTTATTTCCTTTTGTTTTTTTGTTTCGTATTTATTTATTAGTAATTTTTCATGAAGAAAAAAATAGTATTAATTTTATTGATAGTAGTCTCATTATTATTTTTTGTAATATTTAATTACAAGCCTTTTTTATTTTCTAAACTAATTTCCACTGCAAATATTAGCTATGAAAATGAAAATTTCTCAGGTGCATTATCTTTATATAGTTTATCTAATATTAATTCCAGTTGATCAGAATTAATTTATAATTTGTGAAATACTTATTATAAAATATGAGAAAATAATACAAATATAGATGAAAAAATTAATAATTATGAATTATCGCTTACTAATTATAAAAATATATTAGATAATAAGCTGACAAAAAATCATAAAGATGTAGAGGATACAAAATTTAATTATGAATTTGTAAAAAATAAGCTAGAAGAGCTTAAAAAAGAACAAACTGAAAGTGAAGAACAAGAAAATCAGAAAGAAGAAGAAAATAAACAAGAAGAACAATCTGAATGAGATGAACAAAAAGATGAAAATGAAGAAGATAATAATAGTGATTTAGAATGAAAAACTGAAGATAATATTACTGAAGATAGTGAAACTGAAAAGATACCTATATCTTCTTCTGAATTTAAGAAAATACAGGACTATATTGATAAATTAAAGGCTGAGGAAAAATATAATAGAGAATTTTATAATAATATACAGGAAAAATCTAGTAATTCTCTTTTTGATAATTTTTTCGATAGAGGTTCAGAAAAAGATTGGTAATAAAAAAAGAAGCATATAGCTTCTTTTTTTATTACATACCTGGTAATCCCATTCATCCACCTCATCCCATCATATTTCCCATTCACATTTGAGACATAACTCATTGCATTTTTTCAGCAGCTACTTCTTGAGATTTTTTAACTCATTTATTAACAGCTTCAAGTATAGCATTTTGAAGAGTTTCTTTTTCAGAGTCTGATAATCCCTTTATTAATTCATTAGTTTCAAAATCAACTTTTTCTACTTTCATTTCTCAGTTAATAGTTATAACTAAACCACCAACTTCCGCTTCAATAAAAGTATTTTCTAATTCTTTTTTAACCTTCATTGCTTCTTGTTGCAATTTCATCATTTCTCATGCTTTTGAAAAGTCCATATTCATTATTTAAGTATTAAATTTGTGTGAAAATATTATATATATTAATTGTTTTTTTTCAAATTTTTGCATTTAAAAAAATAATATGCTAATATATATAAGTATATTAAAATATAAATTAAATAATATGGCTACTACTACTACTACAAATGATGATTCAGATTTATTAATATTATCTGATGATGATGCTTCTACAGATACTATTACTGCAACTGAACCAGTATTAGAAGAAACTAAAAAAAGTGAAGAATCAATAAGTTTAGATTCTGAGGAATTAATATCGTTTGATGATGATTCTACTACTGAAGCAGTTATTGCAGATGAAATAACTATTGAATCAGACAATAATACTGATAATACTTTAGAATTATCAGAAGAAACTACTGAAATACCTTCAGGAACCTTGAATTTAGATGATAATACATCTGATTCTCTTGATTTATGAGAATTAGCTACAGATGTAGTCGTTGAAGCAACAGAAGAAAAACAAACAGAAAGTTTAGATGTAGATGATTCATGATTAGATCTAAGTTGATGATTAGATTTAACACCCAATAATAATGAAAAAATCGATTCATTAGCAGAAACTACTGATATAAATACAGATATTTCTTCATCTACTGATTTATGATGAGAATCTATGGTTCAAATATTGGAATGAACTATTTCTAAACTAGAAATAAGAGAAACTTCAAATTCTGATGAAATTGATACTGAAGAAGAAAATGTTACATCTTTAAAGAATAAATTAAATTCTTCAGAAACTAAATTAGCTGAATTAAAGAATGAAAAAGAAAAAATAGCTGAAAATAAATTAGCTTTAATTAAAATGAAAGATTCAGATACTAAAAAGACTACAAAATCTAAGAAATCTGCATAATTAATAATCAAAATAAAAAAAATAGACTAATTTTAGTCTATTTTTTTTATTTTTGGTTCCTTATTATTACTAGTCATTTCAACAAACATGATTTCAAGCTTAGTTCATAAAAATTTTTCAATGAAATCTTTATTTTCTAAAAAATATTTAGGTCTATCTTCGAATATAGTAATTTTGTTTGGAATAAATTTTAAATTATTTACTACATATTTAATTGTTTCAATTATTTTTTTCTCTGCAGTATCTACTATTACATTATTTATATAATCTAGTCAAGTAGCTTTTATTTTCTTTATCTGGAATTCATCTATTCATACTGTCAAAATTAAGTCATGATTTTTTCTTAGTTTTGAACTAATATCTTTTGGATATTTAACACCTTTATATATTTCATCAATAATTTTATCTATTAAGTTATTTTCAACTATAAAGGTATTTCATTCAGCTCATCTTCTTCATTTTCTATAATCTCTATCTATTAATTTCTTAGTAGAAAAAATAGTATCATCAAAATCAGATATAATTAAATCTATATCTTTTTGTTCTAGTTTATTTTTTTTCTTTTCTAATTCTATTAACTCTTTTTCGGGGTTCATTATCTATTTTTTTAGTTTAATATTAATTTTTAATTCTTCTATATATTTTTCTACATCAGCTAATTTTATATCATCTACGAGTGTAGAAAGAGTCTCTGTTTCGATATATCTACTAAATTCTTTTAATATTTCCTCTGCTCAGCTAATAGATATTTCAATTCTATCATCTACTTGATAGTCAGCTTCTTTTCTAGCTTCTTGAATTTGTCTAACTATGTCACGAGCATTTCATTCTAGTTTTAACTCATTAGTTATGTTAGAATCCATTGCTATTACCATTCAGAATCATGCCTCTATTAAAGTTTCTGTATCTCATGCTTCAAATACTAATTCAAAATCAGATATATCTAATTCAAACTCTCATACTTTTGCATTTCAGTTCTTTAAAATTTCAAAGTTTCAAGACTTTGCCTCAGTCATGATAAACTTAACATCTTTTCAAAATTTTGGTCAGATAGCTCTACCGTTTGGTTTACAAATCTGTTTTGCTAGAGTGTTTCCATCTACAACTAATACTTCTTTTATATTTAATTCTTCTTTTATTATTTCTATATAATAATCTTCTAGTTTCTCAGTTATTGTTATTGATTGTAATGGTTGTCTAACTCTTATCTTTTGATTAGCTCTCCATGCAAGACCTAGTGTAATTATTTTTTGTACTAAATCTGTATCACTATTTAATTTTTCATTAATTAATTTTTTATCATATGTAGGGAAGTCAGTTAAATGAACTGATTTTTCTCATGTCATTTCTTTGTATATATGATCAGAAATAAATGGCATAAAAGGAGCTATAATTTTTTGTAATTCAACTAAGGTTGTATACAGAGTTTCATATGCTTCAAGTTTGTCTCCATCATTTTCTGATTTCCAAAATCTTTTTCTAGATCTTCTGATATACCAATTTGTTAAATTATCCATAAATTTAACAATAGGTTTAGTAGCATTATTTAATTTATATTCATCAAATCACTCAGTAACTTCTTTAGTTAATTCATTTAATTCAGAAATCAACCATTTGTCTAGATTATTATTTCTTGTCTTGTCTCAGCTAGGTTTAAAATTATCTATATTAGCATAAGTAGTGAAAAAATAGTAGGTGTTCCATAATGGAAGTATTACTTTTTTTACTACTTCTTCTACTCAAGCTTCTGCAAATCTGAAATCTTGAGCTTCAACTACTTGAGAATTCATTAAATAAAACCTCATAGCATCAGCACCATATTTATCAAATACTATTGATGGATCTGGATAATTTTTTAGAGATTTACTCATTTTTTTACCATCTTCCGCTAGTATTGTTCCATTCACTATTACATTTTTCATTGGAGCATTATCGTATAAAGCTGTTCATAAAACTAGTAAAGTATAAAACCATCATCTAGTTTGATCTAGTCATTCTGCTATAAAATCTGCAGGAAATTTGAATTCGTTTTCATTTTCAAAAGGGAAGTGCTTGCTAGCATATGGCATAGCTCCACTTTCAAACCAACAGTCTAAGACTTCAGGAATTCTAGATAATTCAGTTCAGGTTTTTGGGTGTTTTAATTTTATTTCATCTACAAAATGTTTATGTATATCTACTTCCTGATTTGTATTTGTGTAATAATATTTATTATTTTTTAATTCAATTTGAGAATAATCTTTATTTAATTCATACATTTCTTTTATAGAACCAATACAGACTTCTTCTGATTTATCTTCTGATTGCCAAACCGGAATAGCTGATCACCAATATCTATTTCTAGATATATTCCAATCTCTTGCTCATTCAACCCATTTACCAAATCTACCATTTTTTATTATTTCTGGGGTCCAGTTAATTTTCTGATTATTTGCAACCATTTTATCTCTGATTTTTTCTACAGCAACATACCATGCAGAAATTGCTCTATAAATCAGAGGTGTATCACATCTCCAGCAATGAGGATATGAGTGATCAATTGTAGATATTTTAAGTACTACTCATTTCTCTTTAAGCTTTTCTAGAGCATCACTATTATAATCAAATACATATTTCCCATTATCTGAAAGTGTGTTCATTATTTTTCAACTATCGTCAACATGACTTACAAAACCTAAATCATTTTTTTGACCTATCATGAAATCATCTTCTCAATAAGCTGGTGCCATATGAACAATTCAAGTACCTGATTCTGTACTTACATGATGACCTATAACAACTGAAAATACATTTTTACCTAATTTTATTTCTGATCATAAGTCAGATCACATATCTTTAAGTTGGATTTGAAAATCATCAAATATAGGTTCATACTTAATTCACTCTAAGCAGCTTCCAAGATATTCTCTAATTATAGAATGATCGTCATCAGATTTATAATAATCTCCAAGTCTATCTTTTGCTAGAATATAAGTTTCTCAAGTTTTAGCATCTTTTATTTCAACATAAGTTATATCAGCTCATACAGCTAGTCATAAATTAGATACTATAGTCCATGGAGTAGTAGTCCATGCTAATAAATATTTATCTTTATTTCATTCTACTTTAAATTTTAAAGTAACAGTTTTATCTTGCTTATCTTTATATCCTTGATTTACTTCAAAATTTGAAAGGGGAGTTGTACATCTAGGACAATAAGGGACAACTCTGTGACCTTCATATATTAAGTCTTTATCATAAAGTTCTTTATATACCCACCAAACTGATTCCATAAAATCAGCATCCATAGTTTGGTATGCATTATCCATATCCACCCATCTTCACATTCTGTTTACAGTTTTTTCCCATTCATCAGTATATCAAGACACATTACTTCTACATTCTTCATTAAAAGCATGTATTCATATTTTTGCAATATCATCTCTACCAGAAATGTCTAACTTTTTTTCAACTATATTTTCAATTGGTAATCAATGACAATCCCATCAAAAAACCCTATCAACTCTCTTTCATTTCATAGTTTGATATCTAGGTATTACATCTTTTATAGTACCTGCTAATATATGTCCATAATGAGGAGTTCCAGTTGCAAATGGAGGACCATCATAAAAATTAAATTCTTCAGAATCTTTTCTATTTTCTATAGATTCCTCAAAGATTTTATTTTCTTTCCAGAATTTTAGAATATTTTCTTCCAACTTAGGGAATGATTGTTTTGGGTTTACTTTTTCGAAATTTTTCATGGGGTTTTAATTGAGAGTTAAATTTTATTATTTCTTATTTTTTTAGATATTTCCTTAATTTCTTCTTCTGTTTTTGCATTAAGTAATTCTTTCTGAAGTTTTTGTAATCATTTTGACTGTATAGTCTTTTTTCATTCTTTATGTGTTGTATTAAGTTTTTTTTCTTTATATCTTTTTCATGTATCGAATCAAACATAGGCTATCATTAAAATTGCTATAGATAGATATAATCTATTTTCTAATGCTATTTGATCTAAATTTATTGAAAATTTTATAATTACTAATGATATAAATATTATTAATATGTTTTTCATAACTAAAATTTTATTTATTAAAATAATTTTGATTGAGCTAGTTTTATGTCTTTGCGGACAAAAGTTTTGATTTTTGGGAGAAAGTGATATAATAATAGTACAAATTTCCTTCGGGACTTCTCTTAGGGTGGAAATTATATATATTATATAATTATTGAAACCTTAAGAATAACTATGAGATTTAGAACCAATCGGTAATAAGTCTTTTTTTTATTTTTTCAAAATCAACTTTATTTATAATACTTATTTTTTTTATAAATCTTTTGTGATCAATAAATTTTCATTGGGACATTGTTAAAAATGAATTATTAGAAAAATATGTTTCTGGTAATTTATATTTAAATTTATTTTCAGTTCATTTGCTAGTCATAGGTATGACAAGATACATATTTCATATTTTTTTAATTACTAAAACAGGTCTTCTGTAATCATTTCATTTTCAAATACTTTCGTGTCATATGTTTGTTCATATATTTATATACCATATTTCTCTCTTCTTTACATAAAAATTCTTTTTTACAGAGTAATGTAATTTCTGTTTTAATTTATTCCATTTCTCAAATGTATTCATTTTATTATAATTAAATATAAATTCCAGGAGTTTATCTATATTTAATTATTAGTTTTATGTCTTCACGGACATATTTTTAGTGTCTATGAAAATATTGTAATAAATACTATTGTTACGATATGAAAACTTGAAAATATATATTTCCATATTTCATTGTTTTCCTTTAATGTTTTGTAAAATAATATTGAGCTAAGGTTTATTAATAATATTGAAATTATTATTCAAATCATTACAATTAAAAAATTATTTTGTCAGTTCACGAAAGAAAATGATAATATTCATAATACACTAATTAACCATCAAATTAGATAATTTTTAAGATTTATATTTTTCATAGTTATAATTTTATATATTAAATTAGTTTTTACTCTTACATATGCAGGTTGAATTACATAATTTTAACTAATATCATATAACCTGCAAATGCGAGTGATACTATATGTAAAAATGAAAATACATATTTTAGGATTTCATCATTTGTATTTAATGTCTTATAAAACAATATAGAACTTGTGTTGTAAAATCAAATTACCGATATAGCTCAAATGAAAACGGTTATAAAATAGTCATGATTTCAAGTCATCATATAATAAGTAAAAACTCATAAAAAGAAGAACAAGAAAGCTAGTGCATATATTTTAAAATTTATATTTTTCATATTTTTTTAAAAGGGTTATCTCTATTAATCTAAACATATAGGTTTTTCTATAAGCTTAGTAGTTAACATTTCAGTACATATATTGTATTCTCAATTTTCTAAGCTACAAGTGTTTCAATCTCAATCTATTTGAATTGTTTGACATCAATCTTTTGCTAGTTTTTTCATTTCTAAATAATAAATTTCTTCAGTTGTTAATGAATTAGAACAAGAATATAAAAAAAGTATTGATAGTATAATTGTTATTTTTTTCATAATTAGTTTTTATTAAAATATTTTTTGTATTATTGTTTGAATTGCTGTATATATAATCATTCATATAACCACTAGATTTATAGCTGAGAAGATAAATTTAACAATTTCATTTTTTACACCTAGTGTTTTGTAGAATAATATGGAACTAAAATTTATTCATAATATTATTAACATAATTCAGGGAATTATAAGAACTGAATGTACTACTAATAATATAGTTCATAGATTTCATATAAGTAATATTGCTATTCATATTATGTAGTATTTAAAATTGAAGGTTTTCATAATAATTTTTAATTCCTAAAATATCTATTCTTGATTTTGTAGCAAAGTATTATAGATGATAATATAAACGTTATTGAATTTGCTATTATTATAGGAAGAGAGTTAATTATAATTCAGTATATTAACCACATTGCAACTCAGAATGTAAATAAAATATACATAGCTAAAGATAATGCTTTAGTATCTTTTGTTCTGATTATTTTTAGTGTTTGTGGTAAAAATGCTATAGTCGTACAGAAAGCTGCAATAAATCATATAATTCCAATTGTTAATGTATCCATAATTTTATTGATTCTATATTAAATTATCCTTATGTAATATCTCTATTACATTTGCATAATTAAATGCAATTTTTAAATTCTTAGTTTCTTCATAAGTATACCATGCATATCAATCAGCCTCATCAGTTTGTATATCAATTTTTCATGAATAAGTTCATAAATACCTATGAGAATGAGTCATTTCTCAGGAATTTTCTACTTTATATTCATTATAAAGTTTACTTGGTATAAAATCTAGGTTTGTTTCTTCTTTAACTTCTCTTATGGCTATTTCTTCTGTAATTTCTCACTTTTCTCATCTTCATCATGGCATTGTCCAATGATATGGGAAAGCTGACGTATAATTACTTCTTTTAAGTAATAATATTCTTTTATTTTCATCTATTATAATTCAAGTTCAAGCTAGTCTCATATATTTATTAATAAAAAATAAAAGCATAAAATCATAATATTCTAATTTTTTTAGAATGTTTTAATTTTATGCTTTCGGTTCAGTTTTCTGAAAGTTACCACCTAAAGCTTTGCTTAATTTTATTTTATTTCGAAGATTTTCGACTTCGGGAGGGTCTAGTTAGATTTTACTCTTTTCTTCCTCCAGCTTGTTAGTTGATAGCTAACTCAAATGCTTTTGTTTATTTTATATAAAAAAACTATTAATTCAAACTTTATTTTAATTATACTTATCTAAAATATTATCTATATAGGCAATACTTTCTAATACATAATTTTCTTCTTCTTCAAAATCTCATATTCTAACGAAATCTATTCAAGATTCCTTTGCAAATAATTGATCCATATCACCATCTCAGAAATAAATACTTTCTTTAAAAAATATATCATTTTCTGAGTAGTTTTTAAATATATCCAAGTGTTGTTTTCATTTTTTTATTTCATCACTTCAATAGATAAGTTCAAAACAGTTAATTATTCATCATTCTTTTAATATATCTTTTGCAAATTGTGTAGAATTTCATGTAGTTAGAAATAATTTATATTTTTTAGATAATTTTTTAATTTTATCTTCTGTTCATTTAAAAAAATGCATTTTATCTTCTTTTGATCTTATTCTTTTGTACATTTTTTCTCATAAATGTTTAATTTCTTTATCAGATATTTTCTTATCATCAAAAACAAGTTTAAGTTGATCAAAAATATTCATTCACATAGTAGTAGAAAAAATATACTTTGCTTTTTTTAAATAATTTTTATCTATTTTTTTTATGTAATGTAAAATTTGTTTAAGTCATATTTTATTTGACTTTATAAGTGTTCAATCTAGATCGAATATTAGGTATTTTTTCATCTTTATTTTAGTTTATAGTATTTATTATAAAAGGGAGGAATGGCGCTTAAGAATGCAAACATGAATTGATCTTTTCTGGTTAATAAATTATCACTCCAATGTCCAAAAGCTCAATTTTTTTGACTAGCTCATTGTTCTCAAGATAATTCAGTTAAAACGGGTCATAATTCTTGATTATTTTCATATATTCTATACTTAAATATTTCTGGAACTTCCATCATATTCGAAAAGCCATAATGTCATTCTCAATTGTTATCTAAAACATATACAACTCAAAATAGATATGCTTTTTCTCCTAAAATGTGCATTCATCACTCCATTCATATATATAAATCAGCTTTTATTTCTTTTTTTGAATTTTTTGCTCTATTTTCTGCTCATTTCATATTTTCTTCTAGACTTGTAGGCATGTCTGATATTCATGAATCTACCTTTAATGTGGTAAATTCAATATTTTCTCATTCAAAATATTTACAATTTTCAATTGCTTCTTCTATTGCATTTACTTTTGGTGGAGATTTTGTTCAAATTGCTATTTTCATTTTTTATATTTAATCTTTAAATTCAGTACAATAATGTGTTGTTATATAGTATTCGTAATAATTTGTTTCGTTAGTTTCTCTAATAGATATTCATAATCATATTTTTGTTAAATCTATGTGAACTATTCATCTATAATGTGCATTTTGACTAAAGGGAAGTGTTTTTTCTGCCATATATATATCAAATATTACTTTTATTGAGTCAGTTAATTCCTGAGTACAATCTCAATCATTACAATCAAATCAAAACTTTCATATACTTTCACTAGATGTAGCTCATCATCTTACTAGACATCTCACACCTCTATCTGTAAACCATTTTTCTATTTCATGATAATCGTAAAATGGTCAGTCAGGACTTCTTTTGTGTGACATTATTTGTTTTCATTTTTGTTCTTTTGACCACTCGTAAGCAGTATTATCCAGTCTCTTATCATAAGTATATAGATTTAAATTTAGTTCTGCTCTAGCTGAATTATGCCAATCTAACCATGATTGTCTAACTTGTCCATAATCAATATTATAATTATTAAATTGTTCAGTGTATTCTGAATAATAAGAATTTAAATGAGTATTTATTTTAATCTCTTCAAATATTGTAAATAGTTTTAAATTACTTTTATATTCTTCTTGAATCTCAAATATTTTACTAGATAGAGTTTCTCTAAATTGAAGTGTATTCTTATCTAATAATGATTGAATTTTAGAACTTATTTTATTTACTACTAATATATCCGAACTTGTTAGTTTATAATTTGTTGCAAAAGTATTTCAAGCAAGAATAGTTAAACTGATAATTAGTATTAATATTTTTTTCATAATATATTTTTTAAGAACTAATATTTATATATTAAAGACTTGTCTATTTTTTTCAAACTCTTTTTAATATTTCATTTAGGTTAGAAAATTTTTCTGAGAAAAATCTTTCTTTTACAAATAAATTTTTTACAAAATAATTACTATACCATTTAGAATTTTCATTCCACATATTTGGTAAAATTTGTAATCATTTATTATAATAATATATAGATTTTTCATTGTTTATTTTCCATAAAATATTTCAACAAAAGAAATTATTTTCTACAGAATTTTGATATAAAATTAATTTACTACAGGTGTTTTCTAAATCTCAAATTCAGCTTTGAAATAATATTTTTTCATACGATTCATTTTGAATATTTTTAATGAAATAATTATTTGTAATATAGCTAGAATTAATGTTTTTTTGATACTCGAAGTAATAATAATTTACTGATAAATAAATAGATAATAATGAAATTAAAATGAATGTGAGCATAGTGTACTGATGTAATTTTACTGATAAATATTTTGAATATATTATTCATAAAATTAGAGTAATTATTATGTAGTGACTTATTGATGGATAATTAAATATTGTGAATAATATGAATAATATTAGTGAATCATAATAAGGGTTAAATTTATATTTTTTTATTACTTTATATATAAAATAAATAACTAAAAATAATCATATTATTCAAAAGCTATAGAAGTGGTATAATATTAAATTATGTGGCCTATCTGCATGAAATCATATGTTTTCATATAGATATAATTCTGGAGACTTAAATCAATCAAAGACTATTCATAGAGTTGCTATTCCTGATCAAACTATTAGATTTTTTATGTCTGAAAATATTATATTTAAAGTTGTTTCCCAAATATAAAAGCGTGATAGAAAAGAATTCAATTTTGTTATATATCAAAACTTATAAACTATAAATAATATTCAAATCATAGAAATAATTATAAAAATACTTAAGTATTTTTTAGGAATGCTTTTCTCACTTTTTATATATATTATGTAAAAAATATATATAAATAATATAAGTATTCACCATATAGATTTTGTTAATATCAATAAAAAACTTAATATAATTAATAGTACTTTATTATAATTCCTTTTAATATTTTTTACTATAAAAGGAATTATTATCAATATATATAATGCTAAATAATTGGGGTGTCAAAATGTAGATACAGCTCTATTTTGTAAATTTCAATAATCAAATGAAGGGTAATAATATTCTTTTATTCAAATTACTCACACTAAAATAGAGCTATATATTGTTATTTTTAGTAAATTTTTAAGAACTACAATATTCGTATTTATGAAATATATAAATAATCATACAATATTAAAATACATTAGGGAGCTGTGTCATTTTGATGCATTTCAAAATAAAGATGTTAAAGTTTGGTCTGAAAAAATAGTTGATAATATTATTATACTTAGTATTACTAATAATAATTTAGGTATTTTAATCTTTCTCTTTTTTAATAATGAGTCTATAAAAAAAAGTATTAATATGCTTGAAGAAAAAATATTAAAAAATATTACTTTTGTAAATTCATAATTTCATTCAACATAAAAACCTCATTTGAATCATAATAAATCAAATAAATGTGAATTAATAAGAGCTATTGAAATAAACAATATTATAAGTAATATTTTTATAATTTTTTCCATAAATAAAAAATACTAAAGCTATATAGCTTTAGTATATAAAAAAATTAGAAATATAAAACTATATTTCTAATTCCTCAGTTGGTTTTGAAAATAAGTATCATTGTGAATAATCTACACCCATTTCAATAAGAAGCTCTTGTATTTCTTCTGTTTCTACAAATTCAGCAATAACTTTTGCTCACATATTATGAGCAAATGAGATAATTCATCTAACCATCTCAAGTTTACTTGAGTCTTCAGTAATTCACTTTATCAGTGATCAATCTATTTTGAAAAAATCTGGTTTTACATCATATACTCTTCAAAAACCTGAAAAACCTGTTCAAAAATCATCAATAGCTATTTTTATACCAAATTTTTTCAATCTCTCAATAGATTTTATAAATTTTTCATTAGTTCATGATGTTTCTTCTAATATCTCAACTATCAATCTTGAACTATCAATCCCATATTTTTTTAATTCATTCTTTATTAAGTCATATATTTGTGCATCATTTATATCATGCTCAGTTAAATTTATTGATAAACTATAACTATTTCATTGCATAGCTTTTATTGTTTCTGAAACCATTGCTCTAGTTAAATCTTTCATTAATCCAGTTCATTTTATTTTATCCAGAAAAAACCATGGAGTAAATACTTTTTCTCATTCTTTAAGCCTTACTAATGATTCAAATTTATTTATCTCTCATCTAACATTATCTCTTATTCATTGAAAAAATGGCACTATTCTTCATTCTTTTATAGCCTCTCTTACTTTATTTTTCCATTCTAAATAATCTAGTCATTTACTATGCAACTCATCCTCTAATTCTTGATTATATTCTTTAACTTCTCAGGTCTTATTAGTATTTGATAATGCTATACTTGCATTTTCAAATGTTACATTTTTACCTGAAGCTATTCATGTTCTTATTTCTATATCAACATTTCATAACTCTTTATCATTTATACTAAAATTATCAATATTAAAATTGTTATTTTCTTTTCATTTTTTAAGTAATCAAAATGTTACTCATGATACTCTATATACTTCATACCCCTTAGCTCAATAAGTACCTTTTAATTTATTAGAAATCTCTTTTAATATAACATCTCATCAACTATTATGATAAATGTTATTTAATTCTGAAAATCAGTCTATTTTTAGCAATAAAATTGTTTTATCTCATTCTACACTAGCAATATCATCTAAAAATTTTGCCTTATTAGCTAATCATGTTTCCTTATCGCAATAAGCTAATTTTTTATAATAATTTAGTTCACTTTCATTTGAAGTTGAATCTTTTGTTAATATATCATTAACTAAATTTCATATTCATAATTCTGCTAAGTTTTCTGATTCCATTAATTGACTTAATATTTTTTCTCTTGGATTTTCTTCATTTATTAAGTCAATATCGTTATTTTTTGAATATTCAGTTATTCAAATGATTATTTTTCTAATATTGCTAGGTAACTTCCTAATATCTTGCTTATCTGTATTTAAATTCAAAAAAGCAGTATGAAGCTCTTCCTTACTACATTGTTTTATATCTGATACTGATAGAGTATTTATAAGTGATGCCATATTATAGATCTTTATTTAAAAAATAGGTACTGATTAAATTGTACCTTATTTTGCTTATATAAGCAAAATATCGCCTATATTTTCAAATAAAGATAGTTATTATATATATTGAACTGGCTTAGAAAAGTGAAATCATTGAGAATATTCAACTCACATATCTGTAAGTTCATCTTGTTTTTCTTGATCCTCTACGTGTTCAGCCACAACTTTGGCTCATATGGAATGAGAAAAGTCAATAATAGCCTTTAATATACTAGGTTCAGATATTTCTCAATCACACCAATTTACTATACTTCAATCAAGTTTTAAAAAATCCGGCTTCACTAAACATACTCTTTGAAAATTAGAATATCATGTTCAAAAATCATCTATAGCAATTTTTATTTTTGACTGTCTTAGTTTTTTAATTTTTTCTATGACTGTGTTATTGCATAAGCTTATATCCTCCAATATTTCAAGTGTTAACCTACTACTATCTACTTTATTTTCAGATAGTTGAGTTAATATATATTCAACAAATCATATATTTTCTAAATCATGTTCTGTAATATTTATAGAAAAAGAATGTTCGTGTTTTGACATTTCTTGAATAACTTTTTTTATCATTATATAAGTTATCTCTTTTAGTCTTCTGGGATTATTTATTAAATGTAAAAACAATCATGGTGGATAATAGTTTTCTCAGTCATAAAATCTCATTAATGCCTCAAATTTTTTTATTTCTTTATTACCAAACTTTTCATTATTTATAATTTCTTGATAAAAAGGTACTATATTATCTTCGTCTATATTCTCTATTTTTTTTCTCCATAATGTATCCTCTAATGTATCATTATTATTTAATATTTCTTCTACCTTTTTAGCTAATCAATAGTATTCTAAATTTCAACTTGTTAATAATGAATTATATATTTTTTCTATTAATAATACATCATTAGTTTCTATTCAAAATTCTTCTGCTAATTCTATTATTCATAATACAATTTTTTTTACTGATTTTTGAGTAGAATCAATTTTGGCATTATGTGTTTTTAGGTAATAAAAAGCCATTTCAAAATCTTCTTTTTCACACGTAATTTCTTTTAATTTAATATTTAGAGACATAGAAAAAAGCTAAAAAATATTAAAATTATATTATTTAGCTTTTGTAAGAACAATGTAAGAACTATATTTTTTTAACCATATATTCTCATATTAATTCGTATCATCTTTTCTCGTAGTATTGTCTAACTCAAACTCATGCTATTACGGCAATTTTTTTGTATCAATTTTCTTTTATTATTTTTTCTGATTCAGTGATAAGTTTCTTTCAAAAACCTAAATGTTGTCCATGAATTGTTCAGGCTTCTCATATAGATAATTGATCTCAAAATGTATGTATTTCTCTAATTATTGCACATCATTTTAATTCGGGGAGAATATCTTTTATCTTATTATTTAATGAAGGCAATCTTAATCTAAGTAAACTAAAAATCGTCCTATCTTCAGGATCTTCAAATGTTAAAAAAAATTCTTTTCATGTTGATGCTTCATATTCATAATTATGCAGTATAGCTTTTTTCGGATCATTTTTTCAGTCTTTTATTTCTCTATGTCTAGTATCTAGTAATTTTACTCATTTTTCTTTTATTCTTTTTTCTACTATTTGTCTTAAATTTGCGATTATTGATCATTCTAATATTTCTGAAGCAGGAATATCTCTATATGTTCTATTTAATCTAATATATTCCGGTATCATCATTTGTAAATCTGCAGTTAAATCTATCAATGTTTCATCATCATAGGCTTTAAATCATCACGATTTCCAAACATCAGTTAGTTCAGATTTATCTGTTACCATCATTGGATATATTTTTAATTCATCTGGTCTATAGTCTGGATTATCAAATACTTCTTTTAGTGATTTTCTATCTAAATCAGGAGTAGATCACAATAAATTTGGCATCATATGTGCTACTACTTTGAATCAAGCATCTTTTAGTAATCTAGTTGCATCTATTGATTCTTTATTTCAATGTCATCTTTTATTTAATGTATTTATTTCATCGATTGTAGTTTGATAACCTATTTCTACTCTTGTAACTCAATAACTTCTAAGTCTTTTAATCTCTTCTAAATTTATCCAATCAGGTCTGGTTTCAATAGCTATTCAAATAACCCTAAGTCTAGAAGTTTCATTTATTTTTTTTGCCTCTTCCAGATTTTTAGATAATTTTGCTTTATATCATTCTTTTAATTTAAAAGTAGCAAATTTATCATTTGTTAGATCAGTTTTTTCTAGATATTGTTTCATATCATCATATGTATTAAAAGCATCATATGTAGCTTTTATGAACATCTCTTGATATTCTATAGGATATACTGACCATGTTCAACCAATTATTCTAATATCATTTTTTTCTATTTTATGTCATGTTATTTCTAAGGCTCTTAATCTATTATGTATTTGCATAATAGGATCAAAATTATTCAAAACCGCTCTTTGCACAGCAGGTTCATTTGGGATATATGACTTAGGGAGTCATTCAAAAGTTGGACAATAAACACATTGACCAGGGCATCCAAAAAACTTTGTTAATAATGATATTACCGTAACTCAACTCAGGCTCCTGATTCATCTTTTTCTAAGTATTTTTTTAAAGAATAAGTCTTCTTCTAGGGTTCAATCAGCGATTAATTCGTTATATCTTTCAATTAATTCTATACTTTGAAAAGGTTTTGCTATTTTGTATTTTCTATAAATATTATTTTTTAGTTTATGAAAATCTTCTTTAGTAAAATTACTAGGATCATTTTTACATGCTTCTAGTCAAACTTTTAATAGATTATCTAATATTTCTATTTTATTGTCTAATTGTGTTATATTTGCCATATTTTTCGTTAATTTATTTGATTTATTATATGAAAATTTATGATTTTGCAATAAAAAAATTGCTTTTAAAAACTTTTTTCTATAATTGCTAAATAGTGTAAATCTTAATACATAAAACACTATAAAAATTTATGAAAGCACAACTTATACTTTCTGACTGAACAGTCTTTGAGGGGAAGAGCTTCTGATATGAAGCATCTACTACTTGAGAAGTAGTATTTAATACTTGAATGGCTTGATATCCAGAAACATTAACAGATCCTTCTTATAAAGGACAAATTTTGACATTAACTTATCCTCTAGTTTGAAATTATGGTATTCCAGATTTCTCGCAAGAGGATTTTTTTTGACTAAAAAAATACTTTGAATCGGATTGTATACATATGTCAGGTTTAATTGTTTCTGAATATTCTGAAAATTATAATCATTTCGAAGCCAAAGAATCTTTAGCTGATTTTTTAAAATCTCAAAAAATTCCAGCTATTACCTGAATAGACACAAGAGCATTAACTAAAAAACTTAGAGAACACTGAGTTATGCTTTGAAAATTAATTGTTTGAAATGATATTTTAGATGAAAAAATAAAAAATCCAAACATTAGATGCTTATGTTCCGAAGTATCTAGAAAAGAAATACAAATTTATTGAAAATGAAAGAAAAAAATATGTTTAGTAGATATGTGAGTTAAAAATAATATTATAAGAAGCTTATTATCTTATGATACACAAGTTACAGTAGTGCCAAATAATTATCCATTTATGGATTGATCTATTGAATTTGATGGTCTTTTTATATCAAACTGACCATGAAATCCAGAGAAAAATAAGGAAACGATTACTGAGCTAAAAAAAGCAATAAAAGCGGATAAAAATATTTTTTGAATATGTTTATGAAATCAATTAATAGCATTAGCGAGTTGAGCAAAAACATATAAATTAAAATATGGTCATAGATGACAAAATCAGCCTTGTAAAGATTTAGAAACATGAAAATGTATTATAACATCACAGAATCATTGATATGCAATTGATAATTCTAGTTTACCTAGGACTATCGAAGCTTGGTTTAAAAATATAAACGATGACACAAACGAGTGAATAAAGTATAAAAATAAAAACATTAGAAGTGTTCAATTTCATCCAGAAAGTGATCCAGGACCAAATGATAGTGATTATTTATTTGAAAATTTTGTTAATAGTTTATAAATCAATACTTAAAAACATGAAAAACATTGAAAAAATATTAATACTAGGTTCTGGTGCTTTGAAAATCTGAGAAGCCTGAGAATTTGATTATTCCGGTAGTCAAGCTATTAAGGCTGTAAAGGAAGAATGAATAAAAACAATTTTGATTAATCCTAATATTGCAACTGTCCAAACTGATCCATGATTTGCAGATGAAATTTATTTTTTACCTGTAACTCCATATTTTGTAGAAAAAATAATTGCAAAAGAAAAACCAGATGCAGTAATGCTTTCATTTTGATGACAAACAGCACTTAATTGTTGACTTGAATTAAAGAAGATGTGAGTATTTGAAAAATATTGAGTTCAAGTTTTATGAACTCCTACTGAAGTGGTTGATTTAACAGAGGATAGAAAAAAATTTAATTGAGCACTTGATGAAATATGAGTAAAATATGCAAAAGCAGGACATGCATCTAATGAAAAAGAAGCTATAAGTATAGCTGAAGAAATTTGATATCCGGTATTAGTAAGAGCCGCATTTGCTCTATGATGATTATGAAGTTGATTTGCGAATGATAGAAAAGAATTAAAAGAGTTATTAAAAAAATCATTTTCTTATTCTAATCAAGTAACTATTGATGAAAGTCTAAAATGATGGAAGGAATTAGAATACGAAGTGGTTAGAGATGCAAATGATAATTGTATTACGGTATGTAATATGGAAAATTTTGATCCAATGTGAATTCATACATGAGAAAGTATTGTTATAGCCCCTAGTCAAACATTATCTAATAAAGATTATCATTTACTTCGTGATGTTGCTATAAAAACAATCAGACATTTATGAGTTGTTTGAGAGTGTAATATTCAATATGCTTATAATCCAAAATCTTATGAATATAGAGTAATAGAGGTAAATGCTAGACTATCTCGTAGTTCAGCTCTAGCATCAAAAGCGACGGGGTATCCACTTGCTTATGTTGCTGCAAAAATATGACTAGGTTATGATTTAGATGAAATAAAAAATGCTGTAACATGAGTAACATCAGCATTCTTTGAACCTGCTTTAGATTATGTTGTGATGAAATTTCCAAAATGGGATTTAGCTAAATTTGATAAAGTTAGTCAGGTTATTTGAAGTGAAATGAAGTCAGTTTGAGAAATAATGAGTATTTGAAAAAATGTGGAGGAAGTTTTTCAAAAAGCTATTAGAAATTTGGATATATGAGCCAACTGATTAGTATGAAATAATCATGAGTTTGATGATTTAGAAAAAGAACTAAAAAATCCTACTCCTAATAGAATATTTGCAGTAGTAAAAGCATTAAAAAAATGAAAAACAGTTGAAAAAATACATAAATTAACATGAATAGATGAATTTTTTCTTAGAAAAATTGAAAATATAGTAAATACTAGAAATGAACTTATAGAAAGCACTAATTCTAGGTTATTATTAAAAAATTATGACTTAATAAAAAAATCAAAACTACAATGATTTTCTGATAAACAAATTTGAGTTATTACTTGAATAAAAGAAGAAAGCATTAGAAGTTTTAGGATCAAAAATAATATAATTCCTGTTGTTAAACAAATTGATACCTTAGCTTGAGAGTTTCCAGCCCAAACAAATTACTTATATATGACTTATCATGGAATAGAAAATGATATCAAAGTAAGTAAAACAGAAAATAAGAAAAAAATATTAGTTCTAGGTGGGTGAGCTTATAGAATATGATCTTCAGTTGAGTTTGATTGGTGTTGAGTGAACGCATTAAAAACACTTAAGGATAATTGATATGAAACCCTTGTTTTAAACTTTAATCCAGAAACAGTATCTACTGATTTTGAGGTTAGTGATAAACTATATTTTGAAGAAATAAATTTAGAAAAAATTCTTGATATATACGAAATAGAAAAATTTCACTGAGTAATTGTTTCTGTATGATGACAAACAGCAAATAATTTAGCTATGAGCTTAAAAAGAGCTGGTGTGAATGTATTATGAACGGATCCAATAGATATAGATTCGGCTGAGGATAGGAATAAGTTTTCAGCATTACTTGATAAAGTGTGAGTCGATCAACCAAAGTGGGCAGAACTTACAAATATAAAGGATGCAGTTAAATTTTCAAACAAGGTTAAATATCCTGTGTTAATTAGGCCATCTTATGTTTTATCAGGTGCTAATATGAAAGTATGTGCTGATGAAATACAACTTACAAATTTTCTTGAAAGAGTAGGGGATATATCTGCTGATCATCCGGCGGTAATTTCAAAGTTTGAGACCTGAGCAAAAGAAATTGAAATAGATTGAGTAGCTAAAAATTGAGATTTAGTTATATATGCTATATGAGAACATATAGAAAATGCCTGAGTTCACTCTTGAGATGCTACTATAGCTCTACCAGCACAAAGACTATATGTAGAAACAGTTAGAAGAATAAAAACTATAGCGAAACAAATCGTTAGAGAACTTCATATTACTTGACCTTTTAATATACAGTTTTTAGCAAAAGCGAATGAAATAAAGGTAATAGAATGTAATTTGAGGGCATCTAGAAGTTTCCCATTTGTATCAAAAACTACGAAGTACAACTTTATAGATATAGCGATAAGAGCAATTCTATGAATGAAGGTAGAATGAAGATATAATACTCTTGATCTGGATTATGTTTGAATAAAAGCTTCACAATTTTCTTTTCATAGACTTAAATGAGCTGATCCAAAATTATGAGTAGAAATGTCATCTACTTGAGAAGTTTGATGTCTTTGAACTAATATATATCAGGCATTCTTGAAATCAATGATTTCGGTTTGAATAGAAGCTCCAAAGAAAAATATACTCCTTAGTATTTGATGACTTGAAAATAAGATAAGTTTTTTGAAATCAGCTAAAAGATTAACAAAAATGTGATATAAATTATTTGCAACAAAATGAACAGCAGATATTTTAGAAAAAAATGATATTAAAGTAAAAATAGTAGATAAAGTTCATAAAAATCCTAAAAAGAACGCTGTAACATATATGGAAGACTGAAAAATAGATTTTGTTATCAATATTCCATCTGATACAAAGATAAGACAAGAAGAAGAATCAGGTTATTTGATTAGAAGAAAAGCTGTTGATTCATCAATCCCAATGATAAATGATTTAAAAGTTGCAATGTTATACATCAAATCATTAAATGTATTAAATGGACAAGAGGGAATTGAAATAAAGGGATACAGTGAGTTTTAAAAACAAAAAACACTTCAAATTCGAAGTGTTTTTTATTTTATTAATTATTACTATTTTAATCCTACAAATAAGGGAGTCTTCCTTTATTATTTATAGTTATAGCAGTTTCTATTCATCAGTGTCTTTTAATTTTCCCCATTAATTTATCAATCAATTTCGGACTATTTATTAATTCATTCAATTCTAATTTATCTACATGGTGTAAAAATTCAGAAAATTTTAATTTAATATTATTTCCTTTTCATTTGTTAATCATAGCTCAAAGTATAGTAGTTGGAATAGTATTAATTTTTAAAGCTAATCATATTGGATCAGTTGTTTCATTTATTAATTCTAAAAAGAATTCATAATCAGATTGAGTATCTGGAAGAGACTTAATATTATTAATCAAGTTTCATAATCTTGATTCTCTACAATTTGCAATTATTTTTCAAATTTCGTCTACTCTTTCCAAGTCTGATATAAACTGTATAGTTTCACTATAAGCAGAAATGAAATTATTTAATTTTGCAGCATCACCGACATTTAATAATAAGTTATAAAAATCTTTTCATCATACTATATTATAAAAATCTATTGATGTTTGTGTATTAGTACTTGTTCCTATATAGCTAATCATAAGATCATTTCATGTTGCATAACTCTCTAAATATGATATAAAATCATCTAAATCAATATTTTCTAATAATTTATCAAGTTTAGTTCTTCAAATATTGTGGATAAGTACTATGTACTTTCCATATAACTCAGTATGAGATATTAATTTAATTAATACATTAATATTTGTTCTATTAATAAAATCAGATGAACTACCTGCACTTGGAAACATTTCTAAAAACAAGAATATGTTTCAATAAAATGACAGGTCTATAAGCTTACCTAAATCAACTTTTTCTATAAGTTCATTAAATTTCTTAGAATTATCTAATTCATTTAACTTACTACTAAAAGCTTCTATATTATATGCCTTATCTAACATTTCAGTAAGAAACAGAGGATTAGCATTATTTATAATACCTGTAACTAAATCTGTATCTACTGAAGTTATAAAATATATGAAAGTATCTATATCTCCTACAGATTGCATTATTCCAATAAAATTTAATATTTCTATATTCCTAAGTACCGCAGTTAGTAGTTTTGGATTACTATTTACACCGAACATATGAAATACTCTCTCTTTGTTTTTTTCACTATTTAATAATTCAGATAAATCTTCTTCATAAATATTTCTGATATATACATTTGCATATTTAATTTCATTTAAAAAATCTGATAGATTAGAAACATTATTTATAAGTCCAATTAGTGTTATTAATATATCGTAACGTACTAGACTCTCAGTTAGTTTTATTATTTTACAATCTTCTATTAAATTTATTATACTTCTAACATCTTTTAGTTCACTAATTAGCTCAGTTAAATTTTTAATACTATTTTCATCCTCTAATAATTCACTTAATTTATCTTCATTAACTCATTTTAAAAATTTACATGCTTTATCTATTCATGCTTTTTCTACTAATGTAATAACAAAATTAGAATTCTTAGGGTATTTTGCAATATAATCTACTAATACTTTTGATTGATGAGGATTGTTAGTATTTGATTCTAGGATGAATATATCTGTTTTATTAATTTTTTTTCTATCTTTGTTTGTTATTTCATTCTCTACCTTTGATTTAAATATATCCTTATTTTTATTTATCATATATTCTTTATAGCTTCTTTCTAATTCATCAATATATTCAGGTGTGTTTGTCGTTGATTTTAAATAAGCCATTAAATAATCAAAAAATACTTTATCGCTTAATTTAGAATAATCATTTGGATTAAAATTATCCATTTCCATATCCAAAGCTTTTACTATTTCTTCTTTAAAATTTAATATTTTTTGAATTAGATTTCATATACTAGAAAATAAAGTCAAATCATCTGAGACTTTCATATTTACCGTGATTCAATTCCTAATATTTTTATCAACTTCTTCATCATCATTAACTGACTCATTCTCTGATACGTTCAGTGTTTCATCGTCTTTATTTCAGCTTCAAATTTTTATTAATAAATCTAGATTTTCTAATAGTTTTTCAATTAATACAATATCAACATTCTCCATTCATTTATATCTATTTTGACCAACCATTCTTTTATTTACTTAAGTTTAAAACTAAATTATACAAGTATCTACTAAAAGTCAATTTTATTTATGAATATTTTTTGCTTTTTGTAAATAGCTAATCATTTGAATATTGATTACTTATAAGTATTATAAGTATAACTTTTCTTACTTAATTCTTAACTTATATAATATATAATTAAATTATGCTTAAAAAAATGATAAATTTAAAAGTTGTTTGAACAACTTCTGTGTGACCTAAATGACAAATAGTAATTCCAAAAGAGGTGAGAGACATTCTTGATATTAAACCATGAGATAATATGGTAGTTTTAATGAAGGATAACAAATATGTTTGACTAGTTAAGAATGATAATATTTGAGATTTAATGAAATTTGTTACCTCTGAATGAGTAGATATTCCTTGAAAATAATTTTTTTTAAATATACTTATTATAATATTATAAATTACCCATAAAATATGAAAAAAATACTAATTATTATCACGTTTTCTTTATTTTTATTCTCTTGCTCTGAAGATGAATCTATAGAAGAATCTAAGAAACAAGATTTTTTCGTTGAAACTAAAACTGTAATGGAATTTTGAGATTCTTTATTTTTGAATAAAACAGGAAAATTAACTTCTAGTCAAGATATTAGTTTAAATTCTCAAGCTTCTTGAAGAATATCTAATATATATGTAAAGGAATGAGATTATGTAAAATCTGGTGACATTATTGCAAAATTAAGTGATAGTGTTGCAAATTATTGATTTGCCTTGGAAAAGGCTAAAAATGCTTTAAATAAGGCCAATATTAGTTATGATACAAGTGAAAGTAGTTTGAATAAAAGAATATCAGATATAGAAATAGGTTTGTCTAACTTAAAAATAGATGAAAATAATTCTAGATCGTCATTGGAATTGGAAAAAATCGATAATTCTATAAAAAAATTGGCACTAGACTATGATAATTTAAAAATTGCTAACTCTCAATCAATTAAATGATTTAAAAATTCTATGTGAAAGGATTTAAATACTTTTATATCTTATATAGATGATGTAATTGATTTTTCAGATAGAATTTTATGAGTAACAGTAAAAAATAAAGACGAAAATGATTCGTTTGAAGATTATTTATGAGCTGAAAATAGTTCTCAATTAAAAGAAGTAGAGAATTTATTAATAGACTTAATTTCTTATAGGAATAGTACGTTGTTAAATGTTAATTTTGATTTTGACGGCGATACTTTATTCGATACAAATATATCTACTATATCTAATGGGTATTCAAAAATAAATATTTTATTATCTAGTTTGGATACTACTTTTGATAATTCTATCCCTAGTTTAGGCGCTTTGTCTGAAACTGATATAAGTTGATATAAGCTTAGTATAAATTGATATCAATGAACTTATAACATAAATACTGCATGATTTATATCTCTAAAAAATTCTATTAATTCTTTTTTAGATACCTTTAGAAATACAGAAGAATCTTTATTAAAACAAATTGAATTACTAGAATCTGACAAGAAAATATATGTAAAATGATTAGATATTAATTTAGAATTGGATCAATCAACACTTGATGAAGCTATTTTAAATAAAGATTTAACACTTAGGCAATTAAATGCTAGTATCACTGATGCTAACATCTCTTATAAGCAAGCTTTAGATAATTATAATAAGCTAGTTATTAGATCCCCAATAAATTGAACTATATGATGAATTTTTTCTGATGTATGACAAGAAGTGTGACCATGAAATAAAATATTTAATATTTCAAACAATTCTAATAATGAAATAAGTGTAGCATTTAGTAAAAAAGAATTGGACTTTATTAAATCATGAGATATTGCATTAATAAAATTTAATAACGAAGTTTTTACTGGGGCAGTTTATTCAATTTCTGGAGTTGCTGATTCAAATTTAAAATATTTATCTAAAATATCATTTCCAGAATGATCTAATATAATATGAGACATTGTCAATGTGAGCATACCTTTCTCGACATGAGAAAACGTCTTGCCAATTAATATTATTAAGATAGATAATTCATGAAAATGAATAATTAATATATTTTCATGATGACTAATTGAACAAAAAAATATAGAATTATGAAATATTTATAATAATCAAATTGAAGTTTTAACTGTACTAAATAGTGACTTAGAAATAGTTACAAATTATGTAGATAATTTTGATGAAGAAAAATTTATATTAAAAATAAAGGACTAGGAAATTTTTATTTTATCTATTAATGGACTTTTACCAGAAAAGTATGTTATAATATAGTAAAATTAAATAAGAGCACTAATTATATATAAGAATGAAAGAAGATAATAAAATAATAAAAAAAATTAACAAAAAAATTGAAGAATGATTTTTTGGTTTTTGGGTAAGGAAATATAAAGTATCTTTTCTTGCTATATTTTTGATTTTATTTGCTGGTATTTTTTCACTAATAACTATACCAAAGGAATCAAGCCCAGATATAAAATTTGGTATTATAGCTGTAAATACTGTATATATTTGAGTTAATCCTGATGATATAGACTCGCTTATTACAGAAAAAATAGAAAATGAAATTAGTGATATAGAGTGAATAAAGAAAATAACTTCAACATCAGCTGTTTGAATCAGCTCAACAGTAGTTGAGCTTTATAATAATGTTGATACAAGAGATGTGTTAACAGATATAAAGGACAGAGTAGATAAAGTTTCTTTACCAGAAGACGCTGAAGAACCTAGTGTAATTGAGATGTCTAGTACAAATGAGTTAATGTTTGAAGTATTATTATATTGACCAGCAAATAAATACACTCAGTTTGATTTAATGCAAGCATCACAACTTATAAAAAATTCTCTTGAATGATCTAACTGAATTGCATCTATTGACTTAAAATGAGTAGATATTAAATGAGGTTTAACTTCATGAAAAGGTGATTATGAAATAAAGGTATTATTAGATAAAAATAAAATAGAATTACTTAATTTAAGCTTAAGAGAAATTTCTAGTACTATAAAAAGTTATAATAAAAATACCCCTATTTGAAATTATGTAATTTGAAATTTAAAATATGATTTTAGATTTGATTGAGAATTATCTAGTATAGAGGATTTAAAAAATATAGTAATTAAATGATCTAATGGTTCATATGTTCTACTTTCTGATATTGCAGAAATAAAGAAAGAATATAAGGGTGACGATATAAAAATGCTTGGTTTTTATAATGAAAATGGTTATAGCTATACTTCTCTTGTATTTAATAAAGCTGCTTGAGTTAATGTATTTACAGTTTCTGATATTGCTAAAGAATCCTTAAATGAATTCATCTCTAAAAATCCTAATCTTAAAGACTTAGAGGTTAAATATACAAAAGATATGTCAGAGCTTATTATAGAGGATTATAACAATCTATCTAAAACAGCTGTTCAAACAATTATTCTCGTATTCTTAACAATATTGATATTTGTATGATTCAAGGAATCCTTAATTGCTTCATGACTTATTCCTCTTGCATTTTTGGTAACCTTTATAGTATTAGATGTTATTTGATTTTCACTTAATTTTCTAACTAATTTTTCACTTGTTCTAACCTTGTGAATTGCTATAGATACTGTTATAGTAATTATAGAGTGAGCTAGTGAAAAGATGAGGTTATGATATAATAAACGTTCGGCAATTTTATTAGCTGTACATGACTTCAAAGCTCCATTGATAGCTTGAACATTGACTA
>CAXBVF010000004.1:0-42792 GCA_963979005.1 uncultured Candidatus Altimarinota bacterium
ATCTACTTTTGCAAGTAAGCCTGTGCAAAAACTTGTTAACTGGCCTAATGTTTTTGCATTAGATAACAAATCAAAATTAATACCAATTTTTTTCAATTTACTTAAATAAGCTGAAGATGGAATTGTAGATTGAGCAATTATTTTTTCCATTATTATACCTAAACTAGTTTCTGTGAATGTATATATAGATTAATTAATTTCTTTACAATTGCAAATATTAAGGAGTAATTATTTTCTTATATATGTTCTCTTATAACATGTTTATTTATTATGGTTACTTCTAACATGAGATTCTCATACCTTATAAAATTTCAAACTACTATAAGTATATCACCTTTGATCATATATCTATCAATCTTTACCTCGTTATAATAAGTGTCTAGTATTCATTTAATAATTTTAATTTTTTCATCACTTGGAAAAACTTCCTTAGGAATGAGCTTATCAACGCAGTTTGTTATTATTTTTGCTACTTTAGATACTTGAAGATTTATTTCAGCTCTAAAACTGACTGTAGATGCTACTTTATTTTCCATATCTATAAATTTATTCAATAATGCTTTGCTGTTTGAATATCCGTTGTTTCTCTTCCTTCTGAGAATTGAGATATTAAATCTTCCCCTCAATGAATTTTAATTGTAGGCATTATGGCAACTTCTTCTTCACTTGATTCAAATGATATTCACATGTCTTCAAATAATACTCTTGTATTCATTATTTCTTCATAAATTTCTTGATTAAACTCTTTTGCCATTGGTCTCAACTGTAGAATTTTTCATAGTAAACCATATCATTTAGGGCTTCAATTGTTATATCCTCAACTTGGAGCCAATCATTTTGATGCCCAGCCAATTGGATCAATTATGCCTCCTCACATATTAGTCTTTGTAGGCATTCTTGTTTCTCAGTCTGGTAAATCAATCTTACTTGCTTCTCTATGGATTTGTGTGTCAGCCCATGCAAAACAATTAGCAAATCTTATAAATCAATTATCATCCACATATGCCGCTTCAGTAGAGAAATTTTCTTGTAATAATTTTTCTAAGTCATGTATCAATATTGTATTATCTAAGATCCTTACTTTTCAACGCAGTAAAGAATCTATCTTAAATATAATTTGATTTGCTTGCTTGTCAATGCTTTCTATGTCTGCTGATTGCTTGTGTAGGTGTTCAAAAAATTGTGAATCAGTAGTATGAGAATTTGTCACTCAATCTATAGTTGATATTATTTTGTAGTCTTTCATGTCCGCTAGTGAATCTAAATATGTATTATTCATATATTTATTCTTAATGATATAAATTTGCTAATTTAAAAGTACGTCAAATCTTTACAAAGTCAATTTATATTATATAATAAGTAATACAAAGGTCATACTTTGTATTTGACAAATGAAGATATTTAAGTAGTCTACTCTTTGTATAACAATTATTTATATTAGATATACAAATTATGAAAAAGAAAATAACTATTAGTTTGGATAAAAATATTTTATGAAGAATAGATGAATCAGTAGTGAATTGAGACTGAAAAAATAGGAGTAAAATCATTGAAAATATTTTGAAAGAAAGATATTGAGACTTCATTGATATGACTGCTATCATATTTGCGCATGATTATAAATGGGATAATAGAAAATATCCATTTGATATACCTAAATCTTTACTTGAAGTAAGAAAAAGAACTATTATTAGTAGGCAGGTTGAAATTTTCTCAAAATACTGAATTAAAAATTTTATTGTATCTATTCCCCTTGATTCCAGATTTGCTTTTGAGGAAGAACTATTATCACAGTTTCCATATATTAATTTTGATTTCTTTGAACAAGAACAAGATTTGAAAACTTGAACAGTACTCAAAGAGGCATTAAAAAGAAAAAATACAGAAAAAAATCTCCTTATTGTAAATGGAGATAATTTTTTCTGAGCATTAAATATAGAAGAATATTTTAACTACCATAAAGAACAAAAATCAGACTTTTCTTTTTGTCTGAAATTTGTACTAAATCCTGAGCAGTTATGAAATGTTCAAATTCATTGAAATAAAATTATTAATTTTGTTGAGAGGCCAAAAGCTAGTCAAATGTACCTTACTAATTCTTGATTATATATTACTAGTAGAGATTTTTTAGATAAATTTGATTTTTGAGATTACCTTGAGCATGATTATTTTCCTAGACTAGCTGATTTATGAAATACTATATGATATGTATATTCGTGAGAATGGGAACATATTCAAAATGACTCAGCTTTTGAAAGAGTTAATTGATGGTTGATGTAAAATAAAAGATTTAGATTAATATATTAATCTAAATCTTTTATTTTATCATGATTTTCATATTTAACATGCATTTTTATTGCAAACCAAGTAAAAAAATACATAAATCAACTTATTATAAGTAATATTTTTAGTAATAATTCAAGGTTATCTCAATATATAGTAACTAAATATAAACTTACAAATAAAATAAATATTCTTGCGGGTCATATTATTGTTTCTCTTAGTAGCATAGATGGGAAAAAATCAGAATTCCTATTTTTAATTGTATCCATTATTTTTAGATCATACACGTGTTCGGAAACTCTATATAGAGGATTTAAGATTATAAGTATTAAGCTAAATATAATGTATCAATATAGATTAAAGTAAAGAGAGAAAAATATGTAACAAAGCAATATAAGTATAGATATAATTCATAATATTTTGATTCTATTTCATGTATTTCTTTTATGTGAAAGAAAAATAATTATAAAAAATGATACTATTCACATAACAGATTCAAAAAATCATATATTTACTTCATTTTTCAGTATCAATATTGCTATTATTGGTATAGCTACAACTTTTAATGCATGAGTGACTCATGTTAAAAATATATATGTATGTCACCATATATATTTTTTAAAATTAAAGAAGTTTTTAATATCTTTATTGTTAATCTTTGTAGGTATATAATCTCAGGTATCTTTTATAAACATAAAACTTATCATGTATACTATAGGTATAACGAAAAAAAGAATATAATATCAGTTATAATTTATTTTATTTGCTATAATAAATATAAATGAAACTATTAAGGGTGTAATAATTTGTAAAATATTTCATCATGCTGAAATAAGTGATGAATAAAAGTCTCTATCCTTGTCTTTTATATTCGTTAATTCATTAGCGTGTACTGCACACCGAAATGCTCAAAAAGCAAATCAATAAAATGCTCAGAATATATATATTCATAATATTGTGGATCAAAACAATAATAGTATTGTAAATGAAAGTATGAATATTGTATATCATATATAGTAAATACTTTTAACACTTTTCTTTATCTGTGAATATAGGTATCATAATCAATCAAATCATAAAAAAACAGTTGTGAAGAATATTATATTATAAATGATAACATTTGAAATATTAGATTCTAGTTTAAATATATATATACTTATGAATAAAGTAGAAATAAGATTTCAAAAATGATATATCCACATAAGGTATATCATTGCTTTATTTGATTTTGGAAAATCATTGAATTTCTTTTTTGTTAAATTGAACATTTTTTAATTTTTAAATATTACTCATACTATTATACAAATTGCTACTAATATAGTTACAAATATATCTTTTTTAGATGGTATTTCTTTAAGTATAAAATATCATAGTACATAAACAAAACTTAGATATAATAGGCTTATAAGGCTTGTGAGTACTACTCATAGTGTCGTATACATAGTAAGCGCTAATAATATTGAAATTACTATTATAGTATTTGCTCATATTAATAATTTTGCGTACTTTTTTGTTATTAATTTAATTTGACTAAATTCCCTTTTAAATAAGAGTAAAATAATTGCGATTGTTAATATAACAATAGTTTCTGTGAAATAAAAACTCGCAGGATTTAGTTTTGTAAGAAAATAAACTGTAGCAAAAACTTGGAAAGATTTAATGACTGAAGATGTTAATACCATCATACTATATTTATTTACCTTGAATTTTTTTATATCAATACTAGTTCATATTACTATAAAAGAAGCTAGTAGTGCGCTCATGAACGTAATTATATTAGCTCTTTCTGTTGCTATAAAAATGAATGCAATTATGATTGGAAAAACTTGAAATAACATAGCATAAGGTTGTAATACAGATACTTTTTCATTAGCATAAGCAGTTCTTCTTAAATAGTATGTAACATATAGTGCTAATGATGCTCATATTAATATTAAATAATCATTTATAGTTAATCAAGCTTCCTTGATATCATAATTAAAGATTCAAACAATAAAAAGTAATCATACTATTAATAAATGATATCCCCTATTCACTAATGTTTGTAGATTGTTTCCAATTACTTTGTTTTCAAGTATTTTTTTAGTTAATACCATTCAAGTTGCACTTAAAAATGATTGTATTACTCATATTATTAAGTTCATATTTTATTATTTTAAGTAATATCAAATTCAAATTAATATTGTAACAATAAATGCTAAAATAATTTGCTTTTTATCTGGTGTATCTTTCAGTATAAATTTCATTGCAATTATATTAAATATCAATCACACAAAACTTATTAGAGTAGCAATAAGCACTCATGAATTTTTAATAATATATAATCAAATAATAAATCATGCCCATCATAGTATTAATGAAATTCACCTAGATATATAAAATTGTTTTGATTGAGTTACAAATGATTTAAAGGAATCTTTTAATATAATAGCGACAATAATATATAATAATAAGGATAAAAATAAATTTATACTTAAATAATCTAAACTAGTATAGACTAAAAAAATGTATGCAATAATTAGAGTTGATATTCCTCTAAGTATCATTACTGCTGAATATGAAACTATTGTTTTTGGAATTTTGAAATTTTTAAAATCTACACTGAATAGTGTAATTATAAAAATAGTAAATATAGTAATAATTAAGGTACTTACGCTTGTTGAATTATTTGTTCCAAAAAATAAAAAAAATCAGACTAAAACTATAACTAATTTATCAAGGTTCGTATAAGGGAGTATTTCTGACAATTTTGTTTTCTTTAACACATTCATTTCAAGAAAATTAGCTAATCAGTTAATTAATATAATAATAGATATTAATCATAAGGTTTTATAATCACTGAATATTCATGCATTTATTCCCGAAAAATAGATCAATGTCCATACAATGAACAGACCAGATAGTGGCCATAATAATATATATAGACTATTTGATAATTTAGAATTATTTATAGCTTTTTTCCGGTGACTGCTTCATAAAGAGGCAAATAATGCACTAATTAATCAAAATAGTATATTCATTTTTTTATTTTAGTAAAAATCATATTCACACAAGTATAGTTACTATAAAAGTTAATAGTAAATTTCTTCCAGAAGGTTTATCTTTGAGTATTGTATATGAAAGTAATAGAGTAATTCATATTCATAGAAATGATAATAATACTGTTACTGATAATCATAGGTTCTTTATTACAACTAAGCTTAAAAACCAAGATAACCATCATAGAGATCATATGTATCTATTAATCCAAAATCATTTAGGTAATCATTTTAAAGTTTTAAATTCTCATAAAAATAAATTTAAAACAAATAATATAAAAAACCCACATAAAGCTGCTAGCATAAAATATATTATTTCTCAATACTTGATTACAATCCATCAACTTAATAGTGTAGTAATTGCTAATCATAACTCAACCGTTAAAATTTTTCATATATTTCTTGGGAATTTGAGAGTCTTAAAATCTATAGAAAATAATATTATTATAGAAATGGCTATTAGTGTAATTATTAAAGATAATATCGATACATCAGAAAATATAAAGAATGAAAATATTATAGTCAATATTTTGTTTACATTAGTATAAGGCATTATAACTGACATTTTCTCTTCTTTATATATTTTTTGAGCAATTCAAGTCCTAAACACAGCTATTAATAGCACTAAAAATGATAATCATAGTACATAATAGTCTAGATTACTTAGATCAATTCAGCTAAGAAAGAAATAAATTATTATTAAAAAAGCTACTAGATAACTTAAAATATCATGTGCTTTTCATCAAACTCAATAATTAAGGCTTTTTTTCCAATAGATATCGGAAAATCATTGTATAATTGTAGATATAATTGCGGTAAACATTTATTAATATTTATTTAAAATAAAATCAAATTCAAATTAATCCAATAACCATAAATGCAAGCATTATTTGTTTCCTGCTTGGTTTATCATTTAGTATATATTTCATTGAAAATACACTAAAAACAATTCATAAAAATCAAAGTAGTGTAGCAACTATAAGTCAAGAAGTTTCTATTATATATAGTCCAATCACGTATGCAATCCGTCCAAATGCTCATGCACCTACCCTGCTAACATAAAATGTTTTTGTTTGTGTGAATAAGCTTTTAAATGAATCTTTTAAAAGCAGTGCCACTATTGTAAATAGAACTAATTCATAAAATAAACTTAGTCCAGCAAAAGTTATATTTGAATAGCTTAGTAATATATATCATATTACTAATAGTACGCAAGCAGAGATAAGTCTATTTAATAGTATTAATCATACAGATTTTGGTACTTTAAGATTTTTAAAATCTATACTGAATGCTGTAATTAGTATTATTGTTAATATTGTAATTCAAAGTGTAATATTTGATACCTGATTTGAACTTCAATAGTATAGAAAAAAAGAAATTATAACTATAAATAGCTTGTCTAAATTGTCATATGGAAGAACTTCTGATAATTTTATATTTTTTAGAATAGTTAACTGTAAAAAAGTATTCATCATTTTTACTGTCATTGCTATAAATGCAATGATTAGTATTTTATAATCACCAAGAATACCATTATCTATTCAAAAAATAAATGACAATATTAAAACTATTATACTACCCAGAATGAAGGCATAGTATTTAAACATAGTTTTGGATAATTTTCACAGATCTAACGATTTTTTCCGAAAAGACCTTCATAATGAGTCCAGTCATGCTGTAATAACTCATAAAATAACTGGTATCATTATTTGAATTATAAATTAACTAAAAATATCCTTTAAAAAATCCACAATTTTTTCCCATAAACTTCTCATATCAATTTTCTTTCCATGTTTCTTTTCATCTACTTCTTTCAAATTATCTTTTATATCTATCGTATTTTCTTGTACTAATACAAGATTTTTATCTAAAACAGTCAAAAATCATGAAAATAAATTTAGTCCTAGTGCAGAGTCTGGATTTATTTTATTTGCAATTAGAGTAAGAGCTGAATCTAATTTAGTAATAGTTTGAAGTCTAAATATATCATCATGTAGTGCTCTAGAATAATCGTCTCTGGAAATTCTAAGCTCAATAGGTAAATAGTTATCAATATCTTTAATTTCTTCTAATTGGTCAATCTTTTCAAATATTTCTTTAATTGTAGTTTCATCTATATTTTCTCATTCAACTATCTTATTTGCAGTTTCTTTTGTTATAACTCATTTATCTATTAAATCTTTTAGGTCATTTAAGCTATCTTCTGCTTCTATTTCTACAGAAATTTTTTCCTTTACTTTTTGATGTTCAATGATTTTTTTATTATTCTCTTTAATATCCTTTTCAGATAATGCTTTTTTCTTTTTTTCTTCCTCATTCATAGCTCATGATTCAACTCCCATATAAATATTTTTAAAAATTAAATACTAGCTTATAATAGCATTTTTTTGATAATTTACAATTTAAATTTTTTATTTGTATTTTTTTTAAAAAATTATTATAATCAAATTAATTTATTATTTAAATTTTTTACTATGTTGAGATTTATTGTTCCATTTTTGTTATTTGCAGTACCTGCTTTTTGAATTAGTTCATTAGGTGCATCTGCTATTATCCCTGTTTGAGTTTTTGATATTATTTTAATAGGTTTATCTATTAGAATTGTATCTCCAAATACTGTTAGAACTGTAGAATTTTTAGGTAAATTTAATAGAATACTTAGACCATGATTCCATTTTATTATACCTTTTTTAGAATGGACAAAAAATCAAGTGCTATATAGAAAAAATTTCCCAGTTGAAGTAGAATGAGTTACACAAGATAACGTTACTGCTTATATCTGATTAAATGTTATATATTATGTTGATGATGATAATAATAATACTAAAAATGGTAATGTATTTAAATCTATCTACAATATAGACGACCCTAAAACAATGATGAGAGCAACTATTGATGAACAATTGAGAGCTATGATAGTTACATTCACTCATAAAAATATATTTGCAAAGAGAGAAGAAATTGGTCAGGCAATTGAAGTAAGGTTAAGAGAAAAATTATCTACATTTGGGTTTACTCTTGATTCTATTCAAGTAAGAGATGTTAAGTTAGAAAATACTGTAATGTCCGCTATGAACAAGATAATTGAAACTGAAAAATTTAAAGAAGCTGCATTTAATGAGGCTGAGGCGAAGAAAATAATGCAAGTAAAAGAAGCAGAAGCTGAAAAAGAATCTAAAATACTTCTATGAGAAGGTATGGCAGGTCAAAGAATGAAAATAGCTGAATGATTTAAGGAATCTGTTGATTTAATAAAACAAACTGATGACTCACTTAATGCTGAAAAAGTATTACAATTCTTATTAGACTCATCTAGAATTGAAACACTTGGTAGTATTTGAGCTCAAGACAATTCTAAATTAGTTTATTTAAATGAAAACTTAGAATGAAAAACTAGTAAATTAGTTGCTGGTAGTGATATAATGAAATAATAATTATTATTAAAAAGACTAAATTTATATTTAGTCTTTTTTAATTATTTTGTATTTTGGATTCTCTTATTTGTTTGAGTGTAGCATTTGCGGTAGCTAGATTATTGCATTCTTCTCATATGTCAAGACTTCAGGATTTTCTCTTACATACCGTTGTTAATTGCTCTATATCTTTTTTTGAGCTACCTATAGTATGGCTTATTCATTTTGATTTAATACAATGTCATTGACATTTATTTTTTGAGTCCCCTTCTTCTCATAAGTCAATATTTAGTCAAGAAGCTTGATTTTTTAAGTTATTAGTCATATTTATTCTGGTTTTTTATAATAGTATCATCTATGTAATCTCCTAAAAGTTTCGATTATCCAACTTATGTAATATTTAGGAGATAATACTAAGTCTTGAGCATGTAGTAGACTATAATCGTATCAGGCAAACTTTCTTTTGAATTTAGTTACTCATGCTATTGGGTGATTTGGATTATTGTCTGGTGCTACTCACCAAAAATTATATAGAGTACATCATTCTTCTTTTGCTTTTTTAATTGCCGCCCATTGGCATAGATAATTTGGAGAAAATTTAGGGTTTCTTATGTCGGATGCTGCTATATAATATACACATGTTTTTCAGAACTTGATAGTCATTAGTATTGACTCAATTCTTCACTCGTAACTAGCTGATATTGTGGATATATTATCTCAGAATACTTTGTATAAATTTTTAATAAAATCAGATGAAAAGGCTGAGTATTTTTTCTTACCATTTGTTCTTTTAGAATGGTTGTAATGCATTTCTATTAGTTTTTCTATATGATCAATTTTATTATCTATTCTAATTTCTACTCATTCTTTTATAGCTCTATTTATATAATACCTATCCTTCTTCTTTATATTACTCAATAATTCTTCAGTTGTCTTATTTAAATCAAGCAAATGTGTATCTTCTGCATGTTCATGCATTGGAGCATTAATGAAATTAAGTTTTTTAAAATTGTTTTTATTAACTAGAGTGTTAGTTTGAGTAGAATTAATTCTGATAAAACTCATATCATCATAATTTGCAAGAATGATTAATTCTTCCAGTATAGAATTAAATATTTTATAAAAATCTCATTTAATAAGTGGTCCGTGTGGTATAAAATAATAGTTTCCTCTTTTTGCATGAACTTTTATTATTAAAAAAATTCATATGAGTTTAGATTCTGAATAAATTCAATATCTGACTATTTTTTTGCATGCTAATTCTTGGAATTCTCACCATTCCCATGATTGTAAAAAGCTATAAAATTCTAAGTTCGAATTAATTACGAATTGATCCCATATATTTCTATTTAATATTTCTTTAAGTCTGTACATTATACTTCAAATTTATTTAATAATTCAACTATATTTTTAAGATCTTTTTTACTTATAAGTGAGTGGTTTGGTAATGTAAGAATTTGTTCACTTATTCTTTCTGCATTCGGGCAAGATCATAATTTGTATTTAGCTTCAACTAAGTTTACTCACATAGGTACAATATTTGTTCATGACCAAGTATTTCAGAGTAGTATACTATTTTTTCTCATATATGAGTATAATTCTTCTTTTATTAGAGTATTTTCTACTATAATAGGAAATCTAAATCAATTGTAGTCATTCAAATCTTTAAATATTATTTCTATATTTTTATTATTTAGATATTTTAAGTAATAATTAGAATTATCTAATCTGATTTTTGTATAATGCTTTATTTTTTTTAATTCCCTCAATGCTAGATAGGCTAGTGAGTTTGGAAATGCTAATGAAAAATTTTTAGAAGCAAATCTTTTTTCTCTATATGTTAATACTTCGGTTATTAATCATAATTTTCTAGAAAAGTGAATAATTAATCTTCAGATTTTCAAAAAATCATATAGCTTATACGCTAAATATCACAAAATATCATAATTTAAATTTCTCCATACTAGCAAGGGCTTAACTGACTGCAATTCATTCTTTATGAATCATATTTTTGTAAAATATTGAGAGTTATTTATGATTAAAAATCATCAAGTAACACTTGAAATAACTTTATCTCTTCATGTAGAAAAAATTGCAAAATCTCATTCAATTTTTTGATTATTTCATAGGCTATGTGCGCAGTCTTCGATTACTAGAATTTTTTCTTTTTTAGCTAATTTTAATATTTCTTTATAGTATTTTACTTGTTTTCAGAATGTATGTTGTATTATTATTACTTTAGTTTTCTTTGTAATTTTAGTCTTCAAATCTTTTATATCTAAACCTAGGCTTTCTGGCTCTATATCACAATATATTGGATTTCATCATATATTTAGTACTGCATTTACTACAACAGAGCATGTATATCAACTAACTATTATTTCATCATTATTATCTATTCAAATTAGTTTTAGGGCGTTATGTATAGCATTTCTTCAGCTGTATAAAGATATGATTTTTGAATCATCTAGTTCTTGAATTTTTAATAGTTTTTCTTCAATTTGTTTTACATAATTAACTTTATACGAGTTAATTATTCAAAAAGTAAGCATATAAAAACTACTATACATTTGAGTAAATGATACTGTAGTAAAAAATTCTGATATCAATGTTTTATTAAACACTAGTCGTAAAGTTATTTATATATTTTCTTGTTCCTCTTCATTCAAAGAGAATTACACTTTTTTTGTCTATTTCGCTAATATTGTTAATTATAGAGGTAGTGTTATATCAACCGTCAAATAGTCAATTTAAGAAATCTGGCTTATAGTTAACTCATATGTATAGTATTTTATCAGAAAGTTTAGATTTAGCTATTTTTTTTCATAGCTTATAATGAATTTTTCTTGATTTTTTACCTAATTCTAATATATCATCTAGTATTAATATTTTTTCTCACTCGTAACTATGTAGTACATCTAAACCAGCTAATAATCATTCTTCTGAAAGATTGTAGGTATCGTCAATTAATGTATATTTTTTTGACTTAATTAGAGATAGCGTATTTTTTGGACTCTCTACATTTTTTATATATTTTTTTATTTCATTTGTCTTTAATCCTATATCGTAACAAAATGCTAATACTCAAGTAAGATTTATTATGTTATGTATTCAGATTAATCATACATTTAGCTTAATCTCTTTTCATTTGTATTCAAATTTGAATTCTGTTTTTCAATTTTTTACTCACGTTATTTTAAATTTCGTATCTGATCATTTACAGTTTCAATACTTAACTAATTTAAGTTCCTTATTATATGATAGTTCAGAAATTTCTTTATTATTCCAATTAACATACATTATTCATTTGTTTTTTAAAACACTTTTCATTATTTCACTCTTCCCCTTTTTTATATTTTTTAGTGATCCAAAAAGTCATAAATGTTGATTTCAAATTCATGTTAAAAATCAATACTTATGATTTACTATTTTTCATAATAAATCTATTTCACCTATTTTGTATGCTCACATTTCTGCGACGAAATATTTAAAATTATTATTTAAATATTTACTTACTATGCCAGCAACTCACAATTCTGAATTTATATTATCTGGTGTTTTTAGAGTAGTTCAGTCTTGTATTAAAATTGATGCCAAGTAATCTTTAATTGATGATTTACCATAACTTCATGTAATTCATATTTTTATAGGCTTATTGTATTTTTTTGATATAGATATAGCTTTTTTAATTTTAAAATATTTTAATAAATTTACTAGTGGTAGTGTTATTAGAATAACAAAGAAAATTACTATAGGAGCAAATAAATAGATACTAAGAATATATGAATATATATGGTTTCATAATTCTCTTGTAATAATATAGTACAAATCTCAATAAAATCATAGCAAAAGTACAAGAAGAGTTAATAAAAGTCTTCATGTAATTTTTGGAGCTAATATTCTTTTAGAAAATATTTTACGAATAACAAATAAGTTTTGTATTAATAAAAATACAAATAATACATTATAAATTATTATTTCAAAAGGTGAATTTACAAAAACTATAAAAGAAACTAGTAAAAGAGGTAATTCAATTACTGTCCATATATTAACTAGTGCTGAATTTCATTGTGGAGTAAATAAATATTCCTTAAATCTGTCCCATCTATAGTCCTTTAATTGAATAGTATAAAACCAAAATGCGTATTTATAGAATAATGGCAATATTGCAAGAATAAGTAATAAGTAATGTTCAACTATCATTTTAATTTATTTAAATATTATTTAGAAATGTATTTACCAATTTTTCTGGACTAGTGATATGAATTCAATGTTTTTCATTTTCTAGCACTATCATTTTAGAATTTTTAATCATTTTTCTGATTAGTAGTCCATCACTTAGAGGTGTATACGTGTCTTTCTCTCACCATATAAGAAGTGTATTTTGACTTATATCTGGAACTATATCTTGTAGATCAGATTTAATCATATTTAGATATGTTTGTTTCATATATGGATTATTTTCAGAAGCTAAATAATCTTGTCATCATATAAATCTATAAAAAATTGTTCTTATATAATTAAAGCCAGGTACTTTTTTAAGAGGCTTAAATATTTTTACTAAGATAGTCAAGACTTTTCTTTTGTCCCCTCTTTTTTTATCATTTCTAATTCAAGCTGAATTATTTAAAACTAATCTAGAAATTTTAATTTTATTTCTGTTTGCTATTTTTATTGCTATTGCTCATCAATTACTATGTCACCATAATATAATATTATCTAATCCTAAGTCTTTTATAAATTCTTCTACTATCGTTGCATATTCATCCAAGTCATGCACTTTATTTAGTTTAGTTTTTCAAAATCAAGGTAGATCTGGTATGATAACATTGTATCATCTACTAAATAGTATTTCTCATACTGACAACCAGCTCTGACTAGATCATCACCATCAATGGAGTATGATAATTGTATTAGTATTTTCATTATTAATCCAATCTTCATAATGGATTTCAAGATTTTCCTTTTTTACCCTTAGGTCTTCAATTTTTTGCATAAAAAATAGTAACTAATTTATTAGTTACTATTTTAGAGATATTATGTATTTAATCAAGATTATTATATTATTTTGCACAACGGAAACCTACATTATTATATTGACTTGTTCATAAAAATGATACGGATAATGAATATATTCCAGCATATGAATTACTCGTTGCGCGTGCTCATCTTGCAAACACTCTATCATTTTGAAACGTTCATATATTATATATTCTTCAAATTCAATTGCTTGCGTTTAAACTCTGAATTCACGGTCAAATATTTGAATAAGTATATCAGTTACTATAATTACATACTGGGGATATATCAGATAAGTAATAACTATCCCATGATCATAAAAAGTCAGTTCTTCAGCAAACTTGTGATTGCATTGTATTAAAATCAGATCCGTCAAGAGTATTTGCTCAATTCACAAGTTCCCACAAATTTCAAGATAAGTCCCAAATTTCTTCTCAGTTTGATAAAATTAATTTATTTCTTTGGTCTACACAATTTGTATTTCATGTAGTTGTTGCCTATCTTCTTCATGTTATTGGAGAGTCTGATATATGATCAATATTGCATCACATTAATGGCTCATCAGATACACCATTATATATAAAATTTTGTCATACTATAGCCCCACTCCAATTCACAGCTTGTTGTTCAATATTTCTAGCAACCGTCATCCATTCATTATTAGTAATTAAATGATATCAGTTTCACATACTTTTACATGCTTCAATAGCTTCTTGTTGTGATATTTCTGCGATAGGAAATTTTCAAGAGACACTAACTGGAAGTTTTGATCATGAATATGTTATTGTATTCCAATCTGAAGATCAAAGTATCGTATTAGGAGTATCTCAATAAGAATCCGCATAACTCATCTCATACTTAGCAACACAAAAGGTAGTTTGTCATAATTCCCTATTTCATGGTACTGGGATAAATCATGTAGAACATTCTTCTGGTGCTATAAAGTTTTGACTTAAAGCTAGAGTTTCCATTGTTCAGTATAAGTCATTTACTGTTCATGATTTTTTTGATGTATCTGATAAATACATATCTATTGTTCATGTATTAGTTCTCAAATCTACTGTTCAAGTTTCTATTTGATTTAATGGTTTATTTGTAACTTGCTCTAATAATATTCACAAAGTTTTTCACTTAGTTCTTGGAAATCTATTTGTTAAATCTGCTGCATAAGTATTAGCTACTAATGAAGCTATCCCCCCTGACAAGGGGGCTAGGGGGTTATTAGCTATCTCTGTTCAGTCTTCTAAAAATCACATAACTTGGTATGTAGTTTTAGTTCAGTTAATTCTATAGGTATAATTACTATCATCTAATGGATCTTTTCATCCTCCATGTACTCATATTCTATTTAATGTATCTTCTCATATTGATCACTGATATCATACTATTACTCATGTAGATTCTAGAGTTATTACATCATCTGGTATTGGTAATTTTGATCATTTAATTAAATAGAGTTCTAATTGCAAATCTATATTTGATAGATCGGATACTCTAACTGAATCTCTTGCATCTTTTGAATATCATTGCAAGCTAATAAAGGCGATAGTTCATAGTATTGCTAGTATTGTAATTACTACTATTAGTTCTACTAATGTGAAGGCTTTTTTTTGTATATTCATAAATAGTTTTAATTAGGTATTTCTTATATCTTTAATATAAGGTTTTTAGGATATATTACAAGAAAAATCACTTTACATTTAAGTAAAGTGATTTCAAATATAATTATTATGTTTTTCTAACAGGAGCAATTCTAATATTCATTTTTTTTGTTCATTTACCGCTAAATGCAATTTCTGCTAATTCTCATGTAAGAGATGTGATTATCCCATTTCAAAATTTTGGATGATTTACTTTGTCTCACCTATTAAACTTGGAAACATAGTTATTTGCAAGAGTTTTTATTTTAGGTTTTCATGTAAATCATCATGTACAAGATCAAAAATCTACTGATTCTGTATTTCAAGATAGACTTGTTCAGAAATAAGAATTTCAGCTGCTTAAGTATTCTCATAAATCATAATTTATCAGATATTCTATTGGTATTTCTTTTAAAAATCTTGATTCTGGATTTCTTACATAATCTCAAAAGTGAAATCTTTCTTTTGCTCTTGAAATATATAATTCTTCCCTAGCTCTTGTCATTGCTACATACATAAGTCTTCTTTCTTCCTCTAGGGCTTGTGCATCATTTACTGATCTAAAACTTGGGAAAATTCCATCTTCTAATCATGTTAAAAATACTCTTTTTTCCTCTAATCATTTAGATGTATGAATAGTCATTAGAGTTACATAATCTGGCCTTTCATCGTTTTTATCCATATCAGTAATCAACGCTACTTCCTCTAAAAATTGTGCTAAACTTTCTCTCGGATCCATTCAATTGTATTCTGTTGCTACATTTACAAGTTCATCTATATTTTCTAGTTTTGCTGTTTTTTCTTCACTAGACAATCAGTCAGTTATATATTCTTCGTATTTAATTGAGCTGATTATTTCTCTAATTAGTTCAGAAACAACTTTTTTTCATGAAAATTTCACTAAATTGTGTAAGATGCAGTGAAATTCTCAAATTGCTTTTTTTGCTCACGGTTTTAATTCTTCTACTTCATCTATATTTTCTAATATTTGAGGGTATGATAATCAATAATTATCCTTGTATATGTCTAGAATCTCAATTGATTTTGCTCATATTTTTCTTGTCGGTGTATTTATTACTCTTTTCATAGAAACTAAGTCATTTCTATTGTGTATTATTCTTAAGTATCAGAGTAAATCTTTTATTTCCTTTCTGTCGTAAAATTTTTGTCCTCATATTACTCTATAAGGAATATTTGCAATCATTAGTGCTTCTTCTATTTTTCTGGATTGTGCGTTGGTTCTATATAGTATCAGATTATCAATATAGCTTCACTCCTTTTCCTTTATTATATTTGTAATAATACTAGCTTCTGTTTTATCATCTGGTGCTTCTATATAACTAATATGTTCACCATCATCATTTTCAGTCCATAGATTCTTCTTAATTCATGATATATTATTTTGTATTACTGCATTTGCTCAGGCTATTATTTTTTTAGTAGATCTATAGTTTTGTTCTAGTTTAATAATTAAAGCGTCTGAATAATCTTTTCTAAAATTTATGATATTAGTCATATCTGCTCATCTCCAAGAGTAAATAGATTGACTATCATCTCATACTACAGCAAGGTTTCTATATCTTTGTGCTAGCAATTTTACAATTTCATATTGTGGAGCATTTGTATCTTGATACTCATCTACCATTAAATACTTATATTTTTCTTGATATTCATTTAATATTTTTGGTATTCTTAACAGTGCAAGTGTTTTAACAAGTATATCATCAAAATCTAGTGCATTATTTAGACTAAGGTCTTTTTCATACTCTAAGTACGCTTGAAATACTACTTCTTTTATACTTGAATCTACTTCTGATTCATATCATTTAGCTGTAATTAAACTATTTTTTGCATTACTTATATAAAATGCTACTTGTCTAGCTGGAAATTCTTTTTCTTCTAATTTCAGTTTATTTTTTATAATTCATTTTAAAACTGATAATTTATCTGATTCATCATATATTACAAAATCTTTTTTAAGTCAGATTCATAATTCTTCTGGTAAATATCTAGATAATATGTCTTTTAATATAAATATTCAAATTCAGTGGAATGTTCATAATAATGGGAATGCTGATTTAGAATATAAACTTCTAGGCGTTTCTACTCATAGAGTTTTTGCTACTCTTTCTCTCATTTCAGACGCAGCCTTATTAGTAAATGTAACCATCATTATTTCGTTTGGGTTTATTCATTTATCTCTTATCATATATTCAACTCTAGCTGTTAGTGTTGCAGTTTTTCAACTACCAGCTCAGGCAATGATTAATAGTGGTCATTCGATTTTATTTTTTGCTTCTTCTTGCTTTGGGTTTAAGTTCATTTATATTTTTTAGTTTTATTGCTGTTATAAAAATATCTATAAAATAATATTTTTCAATGATTTTTTAGTTTTTATGTTAAAAAATTAGACATTGATTTTTAGTATTTATTAGTTATAATAATATTAGTAAATAAAAAAAATAATAATGACTGAAAAACCATCAATTTGAGATAAAGATATGACTGTAATTCCTTGATCAAGTGTGCATTCAGAAACATGAGAAATATCTAATTTAGATTTATGAAAATGTAGAGAATTAGTAAAAAAAAGAGTAGTTACAGCATTAGAGTACAAATACGTAAATCAAGTAAAAGATATAACCTGACCATTAGCTGAATCAATTGCATGTAAAGCATTATCTTTTAAGAAAGTCAGAAAGAGAAATAATAAATGACATGATGCTTTGTGACCTAATTGAGAAGAATTAGAAATAAAAATGTGAAGAATTTGAAATGCGGCTATTGTAAAAAGAGCTCAATTAGATGCTATTGATACTAGTTGATTTTATAGTTTGGTATTTTATAGAACAAAAAATAATATTCCACCATCACATTTTTTAATAAAGGCTAATGAAGAAAATATGCTTGTTAGTCCTGAATCATATTTAAAGAGAAATATTTCTATTGAGACAATATTTTTATTCCCAAAATACTTTATGGTTTATTGGTATAATACAAGTTTAGTAAGGGAAAGAATTCTTAAATCATGAATTAGATTAAAGCCCATTTGTCGTACTAATGCATATGATTTGTTAGATAATCAAGAAATCTGTGGTCATTTTCCTATAGAACAAGAAAATTTAGAAAAAAAAGTGTGAAAACACCAAATAGATATACATAGAATTATAAGAATATAAACTTTTTTTTATGAAAAGGATTATTGATTTTTAAAAACTTATTTATATACTTCCCTAAAACTTAAAACTAAAAATATATATGGAACAAAAATGAATTAAAAAATGAGATATTATAGAAAATATCTTAATAGAAAAACTTGTATTTTGATGAAAATGATTTGCTAGATTAAAACATGAAAATCCAGAACTAGATTGAAGAGTTATATTTGTAACTGGTTGAGCAATACCTTGAACTATTGCAAATTTAAGAGTACTGAAAAAGAAAAAATCCTTTTTAGATACACAAATAGTCGATATAGTAAAAAAATCTAATATTGAAATAGAGCATCCTAGTAATAAATATTGAATGTCAGGATGATGGAAGTGGATTAATATTCCATATGAAGAACAATTAAAAATCAAGGAAGAACAAGTTAAAGAAGCTTTAAATATTGTAGAACAAAAACAAAAAAATTTAAATTTTCTAGAAATCCAAGCTTCTCCAACAATTGATGGTTATAGAAATAAGGTAGAATTTAGTTTTTGAAAATATTTATCAGCTAGATATTGAATAGAAGAACATTTTAATCTTTGATTTCATAAACAAGGCGAATTTTCAAAAATTCAAGATATGGATGGTTGCCCACTTATAGATGAAATTCAGAATGAAATTTATAGAGAAATAAAAGATTTTTCTAAGACTTTGGGGTTGCCAGTTTATGATTCAATGAGAGCTGAATGATTTTTTAGACATTTAATGATTAGAAGAACACACTTTGCTGATGAAATGATGATTTTATTATCATTTAACCCTGAATATTTTGAGAAAAATACAAAATTAGATAAAGACGAGAAATTAAGATTAATAAAGGAATTTTTAGTTAGTTTAGCTAGTAAATATTCTATAATTAAATCTATTTATTTTTCTCATAACCCTAATAAAGCTGATGTTTGTATTTGAGATTTAGAATTAATTTATGGAACTGAGACAATAAAAGAAAATTTACAAGGACTGAGTTTCAATATTTCGCCTACTTCTTTTTTCCAAACTAACTCTACATGAGCTGAAAAATTATATTCTATGGTATTAGATTATGCTCACAAAGATAAATTGAAAGACTATAAAGTACTTGATCTGTATGGTTGAACAGGAACTATATGAATGATTTTTGCCAAAGCTTGAGCTAAACATGTTAGTTCGGTAGAACTTGTTAAATCTGCAAGTCGTGATTGAGAAAAAAATGCAAAGGCTAACTGAATTCTTAATATGGATTTTATTAATTCAAAAGTAGAGGATTTTTTAGATAAATATATAAATGATTGAAATACTGCAGATTTATTAATAATTGATCCACCTAGAGCGTGAATGCATCCAGATGCTTTGCCTAATATTTTGAAATTTAATACTAAACAAATAATTTACGTAAGTTGTAATCCTTCTACTCTCGCTAGGGATTTATGATATATTTTAGATAATTCTGAATATAAAATAGAAAAAATCCAAGCAATGGATATGTTTCCACATACACATCATATAGAAACTATTGTTAGTTTAATCAAATAAAAAAGAGACATCCTTGTCTCTTTTTAGTTTTTAAGCTTGATAACATATATGAATAGAATGTGCCGTCATAAATGCGGCTTCTATAGTATTTTCATCAAGTTCAATATTTGGCCATAATTTATCCATACGTTTTCTCATGCCCTGGCTAATAATTATACTTTCACCATATTTTAATTCATTTTCCTTAAATATGATAAATATAATGGCTATTTGATATATAATATCTTTAGAAAATTCAAAGACGTCATCGTCTGAGTATCCCATAAATTTAAAAGTTATTGAATCAATCTTGGTCCAATCTAAATTTTCTAGGCCGGCTTCTTTTATATAAAATTGGATTCTTTTCTTTGTTTTATTACCGCGCTTTTTAGTATTCATTATTTTTCCTATTTTGGTTTTGATTTTTGTCTGTACTAGATTTATATTGTAAATATATAAAATGTCAAATATTTGCATTCAGCTTGTATATATGATAATATTATATTAATTAAATATTTACTTAAATTAATATGAATTCTAAGGAATTACTAGATAATATACTAAATCATGCTTCAGAAATGAATTATTCAGATATTCATATTAATACTGGTGAATACATAAGTATTAGAGATAAGTCATGAAAAATAGAAAAAATAAGTGAAATTAAAATTAACTCTAAATCAATAAATCTTGAGATAATGACTCAAGAAGCTGTTATTTCAATCATTACTGCAATAGCTGGTGATGACTGATTCAAAAAATTTGAAGAACATATGGAGTTAGATAGCTCTTATAAAATAGAATGATGAGACAGGTATAGAATAAATTGTTATATGGATACAGCTTGATATTCAATTGCTATTAGAAGTATTGCAAAAAATATACCTAGTTTAGAAGAGCTATGATTATGAAAAAATATCATGGAAATGTGTCATAAATCTAAATGATTAATATTGATGACCTGACCAACTTGATCAGGTAAATCTACAAATCTTGCTTCAATGGTGGATTATATTAATAAAAATTTTAAAAAACATATTATTACCATAGAGGATCCTGTAGAATTTGAATTCAAATCATGACAATCACTTGTTAATCAAAGAGAAATTGGTAACCATACGAAATGATTTCCAAATGCAATTAAGGCTGCCTTAAGAGAAGATCCTGATGTTATTATGATTTGAGAAATGAGAGATCCTGAAACAATAAAAGCTGCTATAACTTTGGCTGAAACATGACATTTGGTCTTTTCTACCCTACATACTAATGATTCAGTACAAACTGTTGATAGAATTGTTGATGTATTTCCTGGGCCACAACAAAAACAAATAAGAATGCAATTAGCAATGAGTTTGGTATGAATAATATCTCAAAGATTAGTTTCTAGATCAGATAAGGAATGAAGAATAGCTGCAAGAGAAATAATGACATCTAATGATGCAGTTAGAAACTTAATTATTGCATGAAAAACTCATCAATTATATAGCGTATTGGAAGTTGGACAAAAACAATGAATGATACTTATGGATAAGTATTTACTAGCACTATTTAAAAAATGAATAATTTCTAAAGATACTCTTTTGAGTTATGTTAGAGATAAGGATGGTATTTCTATGATGATAAATAATTAAAAAAATGTTAGATATAAATATATTAAAAAATTCTGGCTTCTTTAAAGAAATAATTCTTGAAAAATGAGATATTCTTTTTAAGGAGTGAGAAATTGATAATAATATCTACATAATATTAATTTGAGAATTAAGAGTAGAAAAATTTACTTCTAAGTTAAAAAATGAAACTAAGGTTCTCGCTTATTTAGAAAAAAATGATGTTTTTTGAGAAGCTTCTCTTAACGATAATTTACCTAAATGAGTTAATATATCTGCAAAAAGTAAATCTTTGCTTTTAGCAATAAATGCTAAGGAGTGAATGGATTCATTTTGAAGTAAATATCCAGACGAGGCTTTTAAATTACTGAAATATATGATATATTTGGCTAATAAAAGACTTTCAGAAGCTAATTATTTAATTACAGCAGCATTCAAAATTAGTAGTGAAATTAGGGCACTTGAGAATATATCAAATAAAAAAATATTTGAAGTATTAGAAATGCTTAAAAATTCAGTTGAAGTTGATGATATTATTTACTATGAAGCTAATCCTGTAATGGAAAACTATGTTACTCTAAAATATGATACAAGACAAAAATGAGTAATGCAAAATGAAGTAAAAGAAATCACTAACACAAAGTTAGATATGCTAGATTTAAAAGTGGCTAATTTTAGCAACTATACACAGAAATTAAGTATTTGAAATAATAATCTTTGAATCTTGATATTTCTCAAGAAAAATGATAATTTTGACGAATCTGATAAAAAGGTTCTTTTTACTACTTCAGCTGCAGTTGCATGATTAATAAAACAAAAGCAACTTATGGATGAGGAAAGAGATAAAGAATATATGGAAGAATAAAAAAACAATGAATTACTCATTGTTTTTTTTATTATATACTTCTAATAGATTAATTAAATCATAGTCTCATTTTAAAGCTTTGTGCATTGAAATGATACTTGGTGTTCAGCTAGCTAATAGTAGTTTATTTCAGTTAAGTTCTGTTATTTTATTTGCTACTTCTATACTATTATATCTTGGTGAAGAATCTGATACATATGAATTATCATGTTCCTCATCAATTATTATTAATCATAAATTAGTATATGGGTAAAATAGAGCTGAACGAGTTCATATTATAATTCTAGCATTATTGTTATTTATATCTAACCAATACTTTGTTTTTGTAGCATCTGTAATTGTGGAGTTAATGATTATTACACTTTCTCAAAATACTTTTTTTATTTTTGTTGAAATTTGATTACTAAGAATTATTTCAGGTATGAGTAGTAAAGATTGCTTTCATTCATTTAAGTATTTTTTAATTAATTTAATATATATCTCTGTTTTTCAGCTTCAGGTTAATCAATACAATAAATTTTTATTATTTTTAGAGCTACTAATTTGATTGAAAGCAGTTTCTTGTGAATTAGATAATTTTAAATCATGAATAAATGAGTAATTATAACTAATACTCGTTTGTTTTTCTATTTCGGCATTTATTTTATTGTTTTTAATTTTTGTAGTTAGGTTTTTTGGGAAGAATAAGTTATGGGAATTATGTATAGCTGTAAAATAATTAGATGCAATCCATCATAATAATTTTAATCTATAGCCAGATAGAAAAATAGTAGTATTTTTAATTGATATTATTTCTTTTATTTTACTATCATCAAAATTAGTAGTTATAGATTTTTTTATAGTTAAAATAACTCAAATCTCTGTGCTAGATTTAAATGGAATTTCGAGAATTTGTCATACTTTTATTGAATTAGTGAATTCAATTGGAATTTTATATATAAGTCCTAAATCATCAAAACTTTTAGAAAATGCTGAAATAACTGCGTACATATTAATATTTAACTAAACTATTAATTTTATATCATTTTAATTTATCACTTCAGTTTAAGAATGTTAAATCTATTACGAAGTTTAATGATTCTACTATTCATCATAACTTTTCTACTAAGTCAACTGATGCTCTGGCTGTTCATCATGTTGCAAGTAAATCATCTATTATTGCTATTTTGTCTCATGAGTTAATAGAATCTATATGAATTTCAAAAGTGTTAGTACCATATTCTAAATCATATTTTTGTGAGATTGTTTCAAAAGGTAATTTTCACTTTTTTCTTACTGGGATAAAAGGAATTCATAGTTTATAAGAAAGTGCTCAAGCAAATATAAATCATCTAGCATCTAGTGCGACTAATTTATCAATTCAATCAAGGGATTTGGAGAATTCTTCTATTACGTGATTAAACGCATCTATATCAGATAAGATAGGTGTAATATCCTTAAATGATATTCATTCAATGGGGAAATCTTTTACATCTCTAATATAATTTTCTATATTCATAATTCCTAGTTAATTTTTATATCTGGATTTGTAATACCCATATCAGTTAATGCTTTTAGCATCAATACTAAGTTATCACTTTTTTTCAATTGATTTTTTGCTGCCCAGTCATTAGTTCAAATATGAAGATTATTATCTTTCATATGTAGTGTTGTTTTATCTCATCTAATAGAAAAAGTAAGTGATCATGCAGCTCAATTTTCCTTTAATTTATTTACAAATGATTTTACATCGAATGCAGATGATGAGGTTACATTTGTATCTAAATGCTGAGTAGCTATTTTCTCATTATCTCAAAATACATCATCTAAATCTTCATTTGATATTTCTTTTTTTTCTACTTTATTGCTTGTCGTATTTTCAGTTTGTTTAGCAGTAGTAATTTTCTCTATATTTTTAACTTCTGGTTTTGATTTTTGGATATTAGATGCTTCAATAATATTGTTCTCAGGATTATATCAATTTAATATTTTTAATACTCATACAAGAAATGTAATATTTTCATCTAGAGAATTTTTGGTTTTTGAATATGCGTCGTCTAAAGTATCTAATATTGTTATATAGTCGCTTATATCTTCTCATTTTTTTATTAATTCTAATGCACTATTTTTAGTAAAAAATAGCAATTCTTTAAAAAACAACTTGATATTTTTTCAGTCAGATGTATTTTTATCTAATATTTCTAATACACTATTATCTTTGCTTAAAAGCTTCTTTAAAAATATTTTTAGTGTATCATCATCAACAATTTCTAGTTTTTCTACTATTTTTTCATAATTTAGTTCTCAGTCAAAAATTAATTGTTCAAATAATGAAATGGCATTTCTTAATCATCCAGAAGAATGTTTAACTATATAGTTAATAGATTTTTCATCTGTTTTTATTTTTTCTTCTTTTGCTATATGTAATAATCTATCATTTATATCTGTATCTGATATTCTCTTGAAATCATATCTTTGACAGCGTGATATAATGGTTTCAGGTACTTTATGAGTTTCTGTTGTTGCTAAAATAAATTTTACATGCTTAGGTGGCTCCTCAAGTATCTTTAAAAGAGCATTAAATGCTCATTTACTCAACATATGTACTTCATCTACTATATATATCTTATATTTAGTTTTTGTTGGAGAAAACTGAGCTCTTTCGATAATAGCTCTTATGTTATCAACTCAAGTATAGCTTGCTGCATCTATTTCTATTATATCAATTAGCTTTTCGTCAGCAAAATCTAAACAAATACTACACTTCAAACATGGATTTCATTTCTTGGAATTTTCACAATTTACTGTTTTTGCAAATAATCTAGCAGTTGAGGTTTTTCATGTTCATCTTGGTCCACAAAATAAATATGCTCATACTGTTTTCTTATTTTCAATGGCTTTTTGTAATGTTTCTTTTACAAATGATTGTCATACAAGATTTGTAAAGTCAGATGGTCTATATTTAAGGTAAAGTGACATATATTTATATAATTGTTATTTTATTATTTTATTATCATCAATTCATTTAAGAACTTGTTCTATTATAGTTTTATCATGCCATTCAACAGCTCACTGGTTCGTTATCATTAAGTGTTCATCTCATTTTCATGCTATCAATATTAGATCTCATTTTTCTGCTTTTATTATTGCGGTTTGGATAGCTTCCTTTCTGGTTGGAATAATCCAAAAATTATCTCATTCCTTTCTTTCAATACCTGGTAGAATATCTTTTATGATATCTTCAGTTTTTTCTGAATAATCATCATCTTGTGTTAATATTACAATGTCTGACATTCTAGATACAATTTCTCACATAATTGATCTTTTAGTTTTATCTCTATCTCATGTTGCTCAAAAAACTGTTATAATTTTTTTTATTCAGTCAAATCATTTAATAGTTTCTAATACTTTTTCTAATGCATCAGGAGTATGTGCATAATCTACAATAATATGCTTTCATTCTATGTTATCTACTGATTCAAGTCTTCCCGGTATTCATTCAACTACTTTTATCATCTCAGAAATCTCATCTCATTTTATTCATAGAGAAATAAATACTCCTATTGCAGCTAATATATTTTGGATATTAAAATCTCATTTTAACTTAGTTTCAATATTAATATCTGGTCATGCAACTTTAACTGAAAATTTAGTTAAAGTTATATCTTTGTTTATATCTTTTGCCACTAGATTAACCGATGATCAAATTCAATAGGTATATAGTGAATCAAATGTTTCAGCTAAAAATAATTCTGAATATTCACTATTGAAGTTTATAATTGCTGTCTTTTTAATTCATGGTTTTCTTTTATACCTAATTAACTTTTGGAAAAGTTGTAACTTTGTATTTACGTAATCCTTCATAGTTTTATGTAAATCCAAGTGATCTTGAGTAATATTAGTTAATACCGCAATATCATATTCTATTCCCCATATTCTATTCATTTTAATTCAGTGGCTGGCGGTTTCAATAATAGCTATTTCACATCCCTCTGATTTTGCTATTTTTAATAATCTTTGAAGTTCAAAAGCATCTGGTGATGTCATTTTGGTGTCATTTTGATATTCATTATTATTTATAATAATATTAACAGTAGAAAACATAAAAACTTTTTTTCATGCCTTTCTAAGTCATTTAGCAATTATATTACATGTTGTTGTTTTTCAATTTGTTCATGTAACTCATATAATTGTCATGTTTTTACTAGGAAATCAATAGTAAATATTTGCCAATATTGCTCTTAGTTTATGATAAAGTAATCTTAACGGATTATCTAATGCAACTAATTTTTTTATTTTTTCTAACATCCTAATTTTTAAAGGTTTAAACTATTTATTTTATACTTATTTTCTCGTAATTTACAATAGTAATATATATTTATTACAAAATGAATAAATTATGTTTACTTATTTAGGAATATAGATATAATATATTTTACGATTAGTCCATAAACATTGTATATAATATTCAAAGTAACAATATTTAATGTTTAAGCTAATAATCACGGTATTAATTATATGTTATAAAATAATATCCCTTTCTTACAATTTTCTTGCAATTACATTATAATATATAATTACTTTTATATTTTTAATTTTTTGATTATGAAAACTAAAAAATTTTCAAGCGTAATGATTATACTAGCATTACTCATTTCATTTACATTTACAAATCTTACTTATTCTCAATGAGGTAATGGTTGATGAGGTGACTCAGGCTGATCTACTTCTGATTGATGAGGTGATTCAGGCTGATGAGATACTGGATGAGATAGTTCAGGTTCTGATAGTACATGATGATGAGATACCTGATGAGATAATTCTGGTTCTGATAGTGATTGAACAGATACAGGATGAGATAGTTCAGGTTCTGATAATACATGAAGTGATTCTACTGGTTGAGATAATTCTTGATCAGAAAATAGTAGTTGAAACTGAGGTACTTGAGCCTGATGATGATGAGGTGATCAAGTTAGAAGTATGTTATGAGAAATTACACAGCTAAAAGCTAGAATAAGTCAGGATTCTTTGAATTCAGCTAATTGACTAATGAATCGTATAAATAATCTTTTTTGAACTGGAACTACAGAGGAAGATCAGTTAAGATATCAGATGTTATTACAAAAAATTGAACAATTGAAACTTAACACGGGTACCAAGATGCAAATCTTTGATGTTATGCAGTATTTGGAATTAAGAATAAAGTTTAAAATCTGAATTTTGGAGGATCTATGAACATTAGAATGAGTTATGACTCAGGAAGAAATAGCTAATGCTAATGTAGTTAAAAACAATTTTGAAATAAAACTTGAGGCTAAGGATAATGATGAAAAAAAGTTTGAACTAGAACATTTTTTGTGACAAATAAGTACAACAAAGGAAATGTTATGAAATATTTATTTCGATGAAGCAGCTAGAGAAAAATCTCAAAATATGCTTCAATATATTGAAATGAAGATGTATCAAAGAATGGAAGAATTAGAGAATGAGTAAAATGCTTAAAAAAAGACCGTTTCGGTCTTTTTTTAATAACTATAATCTCCTCTTATACCTAATTCCTTAATTAATTTATCTCATTCATTTAATTCTAAATTATATTCTCTTATTCATGGTTGTTTGTATAGTTTAAAATCATAATCTCTACATTCTAAATTTTTAATTTTGTAATCTATATCGTAATGTGTTGACTCTAATACTCTTGTATCTTGATAATATTCTAGCAGAGTAAAATTATCAAATTTTGTGACTTTTAATCAGTCTTGTTTTTGTACTATAACATCTTTTGGTAGCAAAACCCTAATATAAGACTTATTTACTCATTTTCATTGAATATTGATTATATCTTTTTTATCCGTAACTCAGTACTTATCTAATAAATCATTAACCTTTTGTTCTTCAAATTTAGAAAAAAAGTGTGTTCTAAAAATACTTAATTTTGTATCTATACTACAATCGGGATTTTGTTCAACAGTTTTTTTGTATTTAAGTTCTATATATCTATCTGATTTATTACCTCATATAGATGTATATACAGGATATGCAAAATCTAGTGTTTCAGAGAAATTTATTTCTCAATTTAGTCATAATTTCCATAATAAATTATTTTCTTCTGGATTAAACGAATATATTACAAGATCTCTTGTGTTAATATTTTTCATTATAATGTCCAAATAAGCATAATAATCTTTTTCCTGCTCTAATACAGAATAAAATTTATTTGCAAAATCAAATAATATTTGTTTTGGTGTTCACAGAGTTCACACCTGAAAAACTTTTGCTTCTACTAATGTAGAGATAATAAGTGAGAAATTATCTTCATTGATAGTTTCTCATAATTTTTCAAATTCTATTCATCAGGTTAATTTTAGAAAATCTTTAATTGTATTCTGATTTATGTAAATTATTCAGTCAACTTCCTTATTAATTTTATCTAGGAAAAAATTTATACTTTTAGAACTTGATTCAAAATTAACAAAATAGTTTGAATCCCTTAATCAAAAAGTGTTAGTTATTCTATCTAGTCATTCAGGTGCAGGTTTTTTATCAGTGTATACTTTATTTATTTCCCATTCATACGCGTAGACATCTGATTTTTCAAAATCTACTATCTGTCATTTTTTAAATGTAATAGTAGCAAGACTTCAAATAAATCATCATGTTGGTCTTATTTCGTCATTATTTTGGAATAAAACTAAATATTTTCTTTCATCCTTATGTCCTAAAATATTTAAAAAATTATCATAATCCTTGTTAAGAATATCTAAGAATTTGTAAGCACTTATTAGTTTTGATTTTGCATATGAAAATTTAGTTTCTAAGTCTTTGTCATAAATTATTCAAACACTTTCATAACTTATAATAACATCTGATAATAATAAAGTAATGTCTGAAAAGTCAGTCCTAAGATTTGATAACAAATTTGTAATGCGGATATCCTTAATTCATCAAGTAGTTTCTATAAAGTCCTTAGTTGCTACATAGATTTGAATTCATTTATCCAATAGTTTAGTTAAATTTTTTCATCATTGAAGAATATAATATCATTTTTCTATATTTTCATTAGGAATTAATAGAAATGGTTTAAATAATATATCTCATGTAATAAAATCTAATCTTGCATTATTTATTGATTTTTTTATATAATTTATATCTCAAGAATTGTCTTTTATTGATAAAATTTTGTCATATCATGAATTGATTTTACTTTCTACAACAAATTTATCTATAACTAAAAGGCAGGCTAAAAAGATTAGTACATATCAAAAATTCTTAAAAAATCTTTTTGTAAATATTACTCTTTTTTTAAAGACTGAAAGAGGTTTTCAACTAATTGAATATCTTCATTTCAATGAAAAGTATATTTTTTTGTATATTGGTACTCTGTGAGAAATATCAATATCCTTTAATCTTTTACTAGTAATAACTGAATCAAAATTTTTAGTTTTGTTTTTTTTGATTTGAGAAGATTTACTTGTTGATATATCCAAATCTCATAACTCTTCAAATATGTCATTTAGTCAATTTATATCTTTTTTATTTGCATTTAATTCATTAGCTTTATGGATATCAGTAATATCTAAATTACTTTCTAAATCATCTTTTATATCATTTATATTATTATCCATTAGTGCTTATGTATAATTAGTATTAATATTGTTTTATTTATTTTACATAAAAGTGCTAATTCTACAAGAAAAAGATATATTTTTCCTCACAAAAAAACTCCCATTATATTGGGAGTTTTGAGTTAAGGCTTATATTCACATACTATCTCTAATAATATTTACTTCGTGTAATAATGATTGATCATTTTTAATTAATTTTTCTAGTTTATTGCAAGAATATAGAACAGCAGCATGATTTCTACCAGAAAATATATTTCATATTCTTTCATAAGTATAATGCATTTTTGTTTTCAAAAGATACATTGATACTTGTCTAGGAATCATAAATTCCTTTTTTCTATTCTCTCAAAGTATTCATTCTACTTCAATACCAAAATGTTCTCATACAGTTCTAATAATATCTTCGTAACTTTTAATTGTTGTTTTTTGTGGTGATTTTACACTTCCTAATATGTCAGTTGTGAAACTAAGTTTCTTTAATTTTTCGGCTATTCTAGGTAGAGTAGGTGTAACTCATGATAGCTCATATTCTGCTAACATTTGATTAAGAACTCATTCTAATTCTCTAACGTTTTCAGTTACGTTAGCTGCGATAAATTCAGCTACATCTTGAGGAATCATGAATTCACTTGATCTAGCTTTTTCTTGTAATATAGCTAATCTAGTTTCAAAATCTGGTCTACCAATATCTACAATAATACCCCATTCAAATCTACTTCTAAGTCTAGGTTCTAGATTTTCTAATTCTTTTGGTGCTCTATCTCAAGATATAACTATTTGCTTATTAGATTCATATAATATATTAAAAATATTATATAATTCATTTTGTGTTTGTTCTTTTTTTGCTAGAAATTGTACATCATCAATAATAAGTACATCTACTTCTCTATATTTAAGTCTAAGTCTTTCTATACTTCTCTTTTTAACCGCAGTAACATATTCAGTAATAAACTTATCAGCAGTAATATATGCTATATTTTTATCTTTGAATTTTTTAATAATTTCATTTCAAGCAGCCTGTAATAAGTGAGTTTTTCAAAGTCATACATCACCATATATATATAATGGATTATATGATTTACCTGGATTTCTACATACAGCTTCACAGGCAGAATATGCTAATTGACTATCTGCTCAAACAATAAAGTTTTTTAGATTATATCTTTCATTTACATTTTTACTTGCAGCAGTATTAGGCTGAAAAGATGTATTATCAGAATTAGCAGTTTTTTTAGATTTAGTAGATTTTTTAGATACTTCTTTATAGAATACTCAACAGTCAATAACATCAGTATTAGATGGATTTTCTATATTTTCATCTATTTTGAATGAGATCTTTTCTATTTCTCTTGATTCTAATTGTGTAGCATTTAATATTTCCTTGTAAAATTTAGCTTCTAGGTTATCTTTCATAAATCCAGATACCACTCAGAAAACTATTTCTTTTTCATTTAACTCTAAGATAGAGATTTTTCTAAAGTATACAAGAAAATCTTGTTTTTTTAATGTATCGATTATGTTAATAACGATATTTTTTAGTTTATATTGTTTTTGCATTTCTTTAATTAAAAATATATATTTAAATTAATATTAATTGTTGTTTTTATTTATTCAGATTAAATCTTCTAATCTGACTGTAAACAGTTTAACTGAATAAAAATTTTAGTCAAAATAATATTTTCCCTTGACTGTCTTTTGTGTTTAAAAATTGTAAACAATATAAGAGTTCCGTACATAGTGCTAGTCATTTGTGACTTTTTAACATTTTGAACAAAATAGTAGTCAAGTTTTTTTTATAAAAAAATAATTAGATATTTAGACCTTTTTATATATAATATCGCCGTGAGAGAAGGTATCTACCTTGTACTTGTTACAAGGAGGAAAGTCTGGACATCGTGAGGAAAGCACAGAAGATAACAACTTCGGTTTAAGCATATAAATATTAAAGCTTAAATACCACTAGTACCGCAGAGACTATACTAATTAGCTTTGGCTAATAAAATGTGAAAAGACATATGATGTTATTTATTATTACTGCTTAGCTTGCTTCGCCAGATAATTTTTAGCTACATTTGAATGACTGTAGTGATACAGTTTATTGGTAAACTGTGTGTGATGCAATGGGAATGGTTCTATATTAAGAGCAATTCCTCTAATTCTAAATATAGAATACTCAGCTTGATCCAATGAGTGATTATTGGACTAGATAGATTGATACCGAGATACAGAATCCGGCTTATTACTCTCACATTTAAAATTAAAATTATAATATGAAACTAGTGTTTACGTGAATACAATGATGTTGAAAATGAACTCAAGCAAGGCTACTTGTTGATAATTATGGGTTTACATTATTAGAAATGGGACAAGAACTTAGAAATATAGTTAGTTCTGGATCTGAGCTTGGACTTAAAATTAAATGAATACTAGAGTCTTGAGCCTTAGTTAGTTCTGACATAGTATGAGAAATAATGAAAGAAGTTTTAGCTAATCAAAGTAATGAAAATTTAATACTTGATTGATTTATTAGAAACGAATGAAACAAAAAATCTTTAGAAAAACTAGTAGATAATTATCAAGTAGTTTTCTTTGAATTATCAAAAGAAAAAGCAATTGAAAGACTTCTAGGCAGAATGTACAATCCAAGTACTGGTGAAACATTTATAGCTTGAACAAAAGCTGATCCAGAAACATGAGATGAGCTTATAGTAAGAAAAGATGATAATGAAGAATCTATTCTAAAAAGAATCGATGAATACATGAATAACACTCTTCCAACGGCAGAGTTACAAAGAAAAGAATGAAGGGTGATTTCTATAAATGCTGATCAGTCTATAAGCGAAGTAGCTAGTGAAATGGTTGAAAAATTATGATTAAATAAATAAAAATACTATAAAATGATATGATTTCAATTAGGTAGAGAATATAAGCTTTCTATAGCTGAAATATTAGCAGTTTTTCCAAAATGAAAAAATGTTTATTTGTCTAAAGATTTTTTGATATTAGAAAATATAAAAAATAAAGATGCATTAAATAATGCAAATAAATTATGATGAACTATAAAGATAGTAGAGATATTTAATTCTACTACAAATAATAACTGGATATCTAATATTACTGATATTGCTTTAGAATCTGAATGAAAGTTTAAATATTGATTAAGTATATTCTGACACAAGAAAAATCTGAGAGAAATATTAATCAAGCAAAAAAAAGAACTTAAGTGAAATAATATATCTTCTAGGTTTATCAATAAAGATTTTAAAAACTTGAGTTCTGCTCAAATTATAGCAGAGAAATTGATAAATAAAACTACAGATTTTAATTATATATACACAAATAATAATGTGTATTTTTGAAGAAGTATATGGATACAAGATATTAATGCATATTCAAAAAGAGATTATTCCAAGGATAGGGATATGCAAACTGGTATGCTTCCACCAAAATTGTGTCAAATGATGATAAATTTGTCTGGATGAAATATCATATATGACCCGTTTGTGTGACTCTGAACAGTTTTGATAGAGGCTCTATTAATTTGAGCAAAGGAAGTGTATGGAAGTGATATAAGTGATAAAATGGTTGAAGTTTCTTCAAGTAATTTAAAAAACTTCAAAAAATCATCAAATATAGATACTGTATTCCAAATTGAAAAGCTTAATTCCAAGTTTATTGAAGAATCTGGAATACTTAGAGATAAAAAAATAGATTCAATAGTAACAGAATGATATTTGTGAGAAATAATGACAAGAAAAAATATATGTATAGATAGAATTGATAAACAGAAAAAATCATTATTAGAACTTTATGAAAGATTCTTTAAATGATTAAAGAAAATTAAATACAAAGGAAATCTAGTTATCTGCTTCCCTTTTTGGGAAATGAATTGAAAATATATTTATTTTAGTGAAATATATAGTCTATTATGAAAATTTTGTGATATAGAGAGACTATTTCCGAAATGATATGAAGTTGAAACTACTAAATCAGGTAGTTTATTATATAAAAGAGATAAACAGTTAGTTTGAAGAGAAATTTTTAAACTTAAAATAAAATAAAGAGTCTTAATTTTAAAGACTCTTTTATTTTATTAATTCTCATTTTAATATATATCTATCTAATTCTATAATTTTTACTTTAACTAAATCTCAAATACTAACTCATTCAATTTCCTTAAACCTTACTTCCTTAAAATTCCTTGTTCTTCAAATGAATTCTCAATCTTTTTCTCATGATATTAGTACTTCCTCAATTTTTCATAGCATTAAATTATTTCTTTTAGTTACGCTTTCTAGTAATTCATCATTTAATTTATGCCATCTAATAGCTTTTTCTTCATTACTTATATCATCTGGATAGATTTTTTCAGCAATTGTTCCTTTTCTAACTGAATATCTAGCATTATATGTAAAATCAAATTTACATTCTTTAAATGCGTCAACTGTCTTTGAAAACATTTGCTCTGTTTCTCATGAATATCAGACTATAATATCTGTTGAAATAGAAAAATTTTCATCTCTAGTTCTTAAATAAAGTATCATATTTTTAAAATCTTCATAGTTGTGTTTTCTATTCATTTTTTTAAGCATTTCATTTGATCACGATTGTAATGCAAAGTGTAGATAGTTACACATTTTATCTAAATCGAAATGAGCATCAAGTATATCTTGGGTCATATCGTGAGGATTGCTTGATGTAAATCTAATTCTATCTAATCATTCTATTTTATTTATTTCTTCTAATAATTCTCTAAATGGAGATTTTCATAGTCAGTCATTCCATTTTCATTTTTCTTCATTCCAATATTTTCTATCTATCCATTGTTTTCAGTATGAATTAACATTTTGTCCTACAAGTGTTATTTCTTTTGCTCAATTATTAACTGCTTCTTTTGCTTCTATTACAATATCTTTTATTGTTCTAGAATTTTCCTTTCATCTAGTATAAGGTACAATACAAAAACTACAGTAGTTATCACATCAAGTCTGAATTATAATAGTAGCTTGTGCGGGATTTTCTCTAAGTTGTTTAGATTTTAAATAATCATCAAAAGAATGATCTTTTCATATGTTTTCTCATAATATATGAGTTAATATAAAAGGTAAATACTTAGTCTCTTCAATTCTAAGAGTAAAATCTAGCTTATTATCAGATCTAGGAAATAATTTATCATCATTATTGAATATTCATGATTCATTTTTGAGTATATTTATTTTTTTAGCTTTATTTTTATCTCTTTTATAATTTTCTAAATATTTTCAATCTATTCATGTTTTTCTTACCATGCATCCAGTTATTCATACCAGTATAGATTTATTATTTTTTTCATTTTCTTTATGTATTTCTTCTAGCATTCAAAATACTTTGTCTTCTCATTTTTGTCTAACAGAACATGTATTAAAAATCACTAAGTCTGCATCTCTCCAGTCAGATATTTTAATAAAACCAGATTGTAATAAAACCATATTGATTTTTTCACTATCTGCTTGATTCATTGCGCATCAAAATGTCTGAATATAGTATTTCCTCATGACTTATATTAAAAATATTTTTTGTATTATATGAGAAAAAAAAAGACAAGCAAGTTTGTCTTTTTTAATACTAATTTAATTTATTATCAATATTTATCAAGAAGTTCAATTTTTTCTTCAAATTTTTCCTTTTCTTGATGTGAAAAATAAAAACGTTTAAATCATTTTGATTTGTAAAATTTAATTAATACTTTCACAGATTCATAATCATTGCTATCTAATATATGTGATATAAGTTTAAAACGATTCTTAAATTTTCAGAATTCAATAAGTTTTTTAACTACAAGTGATCAGTGTCACATATCGAATATTTTTTCACTAACTGATATATGTATTTCTTTCCAATTATCTTTGTTAAGGTTTTTGTAAAGCTTTAGTAATTTTTCAATAGAATTTTGGTCTTGGCTCTTTAATATATATATTAGTAATGATTTTCATACTCCGTCAATTCATAATCTTTCTATTTTTTTCATTTCTATACTTCAATATCACATATCTATTAGCTTGTTACTAACAATACTTTTAATTTTTATCCACTCAGCTATAAACAGTTCTTCATATAATTTTACTAGTTCTTCTATAACTTTTTTATCTTCACTATCTAATATTTGAATTAATAAATCTGCGTTTGTTTTACAAATTCAGATCTCTTCAATTTTACGAAGTACCAATTGTCATCATCAAGCGTTTATAACTATTTTACTAGTAGATGGATTAAGTTTTTTCCAGTCCTTAATATCCATATTTTGATACATCTCTAAAAATGCCAATTGAGTACATGATTTCCCATCTCTTAGTAAATAGTTCCATAAGCTTTTATGGAACTTAGCAATCTTTTTTTCCTGAATTGTAGATAATACTAACTCTGATGCAAATTGTATTCACTCTCATGTTTCTATAAAATCTAATAAATCTTGTGATATTTCTAAGTGAGATCTGTCTATACCATCATTTTGTAATGCTCTTTCATTAGATTGTTTTATTGAATCAATAATATCTAGAATATCCTCTGGTATATATTTTTTATATTTGACCTGCACAATTTGCAGTGCAGCCTCAATATTCAAAAGACTGCATTCTCAGTCATCATATTGTAAATTATTATCTTTACAAAAAACTTTATAGTCACTCCTGAAGGTTTCATCATTCAGATATTCATTTATATGTCCCTCTAATTCTCAATTATGAATTTTTACAAGATTAGTTAGATGTCTTTCCAACTTAGTTATATGAATTGTTTTAGTACTATTAATTAAAAAGGTTCTGTCTAAAGTTTTATCACTCATTTATTAAAATAAAAAAAATATATATTATTACTATAATAGTATATATTCTTTTGTAAAGTCTAATATTTTTTAATCTTTAAGTTGATAAGTTTCACATCAATTTGCTTTTATAAAGTCTTCTGCTTCATTTCATGAATGATGTTTGTATTTTTCTTTGTAAACTATTTTTTTTATTCATGCAGCGATTATAGCCCTAGTACAATCAAAACATGGTTGATATGTAGAATAGAGTGTTGCTCAATAAATTTTTATTCAATTTCTTGCTGCCCAAACTATTGCATTCATTTCAGCATGTATTTCATATTTATATGACCAATCATGGTGATCTTTTGTGTATTCTCATTTCCAATAATCACTACAGTTTACGTATCAAGCTGGTGTTCAATTGTATCATGTAGATAGTATTCTTGTGTCTTGAACAATTACAGCTCATGTATGTCTAGAAACACATTTTGATCACTTTGCAATTTCATATGCAATATTTAAAAAATTTTTATCACTTAACATAATATTATTCTGTTATTCAAGTACTAGTTATCCCTGTTGAAGTTATAGCTCATGAATTTGTTATTCAACTACCAGTTGTTGTTGAAAATGTATCTGACAACTCAGATACTGTATCAATAAGCCCTTTTACATCATTAATCGCTCATGTAGCTGTATTAATGAAATCTTTAGCGTCTTCAAATGAATCCCTTACTTGGTCTATTTCATCTTTTACATCTTCATAAGTATTTTGAGCTTCTCAAACTGTATCTCTGAAATAATCTATATTTTCTTTTGTAACTTCAAGTCACATCTTAAAATTATCCTTGAATTCTTCTGCTCAACTGAAAACTTTTGAATATGTATCTTGGATTTCATCCTCTGTTGGAACGTGAGTTATTGTTTCATTGAATGTTCATCTAAATTGTAGTACAAAATTATTAAATCATTTAATTCATAGTGCATGTTCTATATATCATGCCACTAGAGGGACATTAAATATCAATAAAACATAAGCAGTAAAAAATATTACTAGTGATAATATTAATTTGTTAATCATAAAAAGGTAAAAAAAGATATATTAATGCAAATATATCTTTTTTTTATTAATAATCAATATTAATTCTTATCTCATAATAAATCTGAGACATTTAACTTACTTTTCTTTAAATCTTTGTTTAAATCAACTATTTCAGTATCTTTAATAGTGTTAGTTTGAATTATTTTTCAATTATTTTTATGAAGAGCTTTTTTAAGTTTTTCTACATTATCAGTTGATAATCATTTGTTATTTAAATCAATAGATAACACTTCTGATTTAATCATAGAATGTTTTCAACATTTAGCGCACTCTATATCAATGTTTATTGTAGAACCAGCAGCTCAAATAATATCAATATTTCAATCTGTAACAGATCACTCGCAACCAGGACATTTATATCATTTAATTATAGATTCTATCATTCATTTAAGAGATTGATAATTCATATTTTTAAATTATTATTTAAATTTATATACATATATTAACATAACTATACACAGATATCAACTTAAAATAGTATTATTAAATTGACAAATAGATTAATAGTTATTTAATACATTTTGTAGTCTTTTAATCGATTCATTAGCTCATAGGATATACATAAGTTCTAGTGCTCAAGGTGAAAAAGTTTCTCCACTTAATGCACATCTTACAGGCCATAATACTTGACCATTTTTCATTTCTGCTACTTTTATTTTTTCTATAAATATATTTTTAATATCATCCATAGTATCGAAATCACTTCATTTTTCAGCTAATATATCAATAGTTAATTGAAGTCATTTTTTTACTAAATCAATATCAGTGATTTTCATTTTTTGGTTTACTAGCAATTCTTCAGAAGGTATTTTTGATTCATTATAGAAGAAACTTGTAAATTCTTTGTATTCAGAAAAATACTTTATCCTAGTTTTTATCTCACTAAGTATTTTTTTATTATATTCTTCAGAATTAGCTGTAAATATTTCATAAAACTCTTTATCGTATTGTGATAAGTATATTGATAACTTATCATAAATATAGTCTATATCTAGAGATTTAAGGTAATGAGAATTGAAAAAATCTAATCTATCAGTATCAAATACAGCTCAGGCTTTGTGTACATTAGTTAAATCAAATCTTTCAATTAATTCATTCATAGTGAAGAATTCTTCTGTTGTTTTAGGATTCCAACCTAGAAGTGAAATATAGTTAATAATACTTTCAGTTAGATATCATTTTTCTAAATAAATTTCTACTGACACATCTCATGTTCTTTTTGATAATTTTTTCTTATCATTTCATAGTAATAGTGGAATATGAGCAAAAGTAGGCTTTTCCCATCCAAATGCATCATATAAAAGTATATGTTTAGGGGTACTTGGTGTCCATTCGTCTCCTCTAATAACATGAGTTACTCACATCAAATAATCATCAACTACATTTGCCATGTGATAAGTTGGAAATCAGTCTGATTTTAATAATACTTGGTCATCAATATCTTTTGAATTAACTGTAATTTTTCATTTTATTATATCCTCAAAAACTACATCTGTATTCTTTGGTACTTTTAATCTAACTGTATATGATTCTCATGCATCTAATTTAGCCTTTGTTTCTTCAGGAGTCATATATCTACAGTGTCAGTCATACTTTGTAGCTAATCATAAACTAGATTGTTCTTCTCTAAGTTTTGTTAACCTATCACTAGTACAAAAACAATAGTAGGCATGATCTTTTTCTATTAATTCATCAACATATTTTCTGTATATTTCTAGTCTTTCTGATTGATAGTATGGTCATTTTTCTCATGGGTTGTTTGGTCCTTCATCAGGTATTAATCAAACAGATGCTAGTACCTGGAGCATGTTTTCAACACTCCCCTCTACCAATCTAGTTCTATCAGTATCTTCTACCCTCAGCATAAATTTTCCATTATTCTTTTTAGCAAAAAGATAGTTATATAAAACTGTTCTTAGGCTTCAAATATGTAAATATCATGTTGGACTCGGTGCAAATCTAGTTATAATTGTCATTTATTTTCATTATATAATATTATAGTCGAATTTTATTTACTTTTTACAGTTTGTAAAGCTAATTATCAAGCGAAATTGCTCTCACAAAGAGTATTATCTCAAATTTCATAATTTTTAAATTTTACTGTTTCTCAAACAGAAATTTTGAGTATAATCTTACCTCACATATCTGAAGCTGTTACTTGTCCTTTTCATATCTCAATAACTAGAATATTATCACCTTGATGGTCCAACATATCTGTTATATCTATAAGCCCTTTTCAATGATTTTTTGTACAAAAATATCTTCAAAGTACTTCAAATGGTTTTCATATCTCCTCCTGAATTTTTAGTAATTTTTCAGTTTTTCAACTAGTTATATCTGATAACACATTAGCTCAGTTTTTACTACTATATAAAAGAAATTTTGTAGCTCAAACTGTAAATATGTTTTGAACCCTGTTATGCTTTTGTAAGTATATTTCCGTATCAGTTTCTTGTCATAGTTCTATAAATCAATATCAATCATTATCAGTAAATTCTACTATTGTAGCTTCGTCTAATTCTCTAGGATAAAGTACTTCATCTTTTCATATTAAAATAAATGTTCAATCATTTTTAATTAAATGCTTTATATTTTTTCTTAAATCAGTAACAACTAACATTCAATTATATTTTTGATTTACTTCATAGTATTCTTCTTTTATGATTATGTATTCTGATCAATCATATTTAATAATCCCCAATTCATCTATATCTCAATTTTCTTTTGTTTTTTCTTCATTAGGTTTTATCTCTTTCAAAATACTCATATTTCTTCATTTAATAGAAGATATTAAAAATTCTATAGAAAATTCCTTAAGTAATTTTTTGAATACTTGATTAATTCAGTTATCAACCGATTCCATTTCCGATAATTTAATATCACTAATATTTAGATTATTCACCATGTTTTTCAAAACCACTAGAATACTAGGTCATATAGCTTTAAGTAATTTTTTTTCTATAGGACTAATTGCCTCCTTTGAAATTATTGACTTAAAAATACTAATAATGGTTGATGAATTCTCTATACATTCATGTACAGCATCAGCAAATAGTATACTTATGAACGTGTCATTTAGTACTAATTTTTCTAGTTGTACGTAATCAATACTATTATTTGATCAACTCTTAATTAATGTCATATTTATTGTTTAATATTTAATATTAAATATAATAACTTGTTTTTATAATTTGTAAAGATGCTTTTCAATATATAAAAAACCCGTGATTTATATCACGGGTTTTTTAGATTAGGGTTAGGGAGACTACATTGCTTGTATGCAATATAACTCAAAAGGATATATGGTCCTCCTAATAATATTAGCGCTACCTTCGTTATAATAGTTTTATGAAATTACCTATCCATAAAGTATTAGAACTTACTTCAATGCATATTAAAGGAATCAAATCCGATAGTCTACATTGACGGGAGCCTCGTTAATTATCCAACTTACTTAAAACAAGGATAGAGACGCAACTAATTTCGCATGTGCCAAGTGCAAGGATTATTACCTAACTGATATACTATATGATTAGATATGTATTTGTCAAGGCTATTTTATTTTATTTTTTTATAAAATAGGTAAAAAGTGTTATAATAAATATATATTTAATACTAAAATTAATAATAATGTTTATACAAGATAAAAAAAAGAAAGTTATTACTTCTACATTAATACCAACAGTTATTGATAAAAGTCCTTCTGGAGAAAGAGCTTATGATATTTACTCTAGATTATTAGAAGATAGAGTTGTATTTTTATGAGAAGGGATAGATAGTACAGTTGCAAATACTGTAATTGCTCAATTATTATTTCTCGAAAAACAAGATTCAAAAGCTCCAATTACTATGTATGTAAATAGTCCAGGATGACATGTAACTGCAGGTTTAGCAATTTATGATACTATGCAATATATTTCTTGTCCTGTTCATACTGTTTCTATCTGATTATCTGCTTCAATGGGATCTATAATTCTTGCAGGTTGAGCTAAATGAAAGAGATTCGCACTTCCTCACTCTGAAATAATGATTCATCAACCTCTTGGTTGAGCAGAAGGTCAAGCTACTGATATAAAACTAGCTGCAGAACATATTATTAGAACTGGTGATAGATTATATAGAATATTAGCAAAACATACTGGGAAAAAGGTAGAAGATGTAGAAAAAGATTGTGATAGAGATAACTTTATGACTGCTGAAGAAGCATTGAAATATGGTTTGATTGATAAAATAATTAAAAATAAATAAAAAAAGAAGCTTTCAAAAAGCTTCTTTTTTTAATCTTCAACACAGATCGTAAATGACCAATAGTAATCAATATCTGGAGCGTCTGTTCTATATTTGATAGCTCAGTTTTTAACTCAGTTTACGTTAAATACTTTATAATAATAATTAGTTCATTCAAAATTATCAATATACTCATTTGTAATTTTTAGATCGTTTAATCAATCAAAATATGGTAATCTAACTGTTACAAAATCAAAAATATTGGAATAGATTCAAAATTGTGAAAATCAGGTAGGACATGGAGCTGGATTTGGATAAATTGGTACTCTTTCAGATGAAATTGCCATTTCCACACTTTTCCATATTCATCATCAGATATCTATTTCTACTTCATTGTCATTATAGTCTTCAATTACATCTGGAGTTACAGGAGGAGTTGTTCATCAACCATCGTCAGGAGGAGTTGTTCATCAACCATCGTCAGGAGGAGTTGTTCATCAACCATCGTC
>CAXBVF010000005.1:0-30859 GCA_963979005.1 uncultured Candidatus Altimarinota bacterium
TTCATATGCAGTAACAGATTTAACAGAGAGGAGTATCATAACAAAATGAGATGAATTATGAATATTATTAGATGCTACTACAAATGTACCACTAGTTAATGGAATAGATGTTGCAAATACTGCAACTTCATATAAGGCAGTATTTGAAGAAGATATATTAATTGAGGGAACTGGATGAGTATTATTTTCGAATTATTATAATAGGGATAAAGTATTATTAATTGATAAGGAATTAGCTAAATTGGATGATAGTTTGGTATGATATTGGGATATGGAAACAACTACATTAAGTTGAGCTACTACTGTAATGAAGGATTTTAGTCAATATGGAAATGATTGAGAATGTTATAATAGTTGAACTTTAGTTAATTGTTGAGATATATCTTGACCTAGGTTTGAAAATTCTTCTTCTAAAAATTATATGAACTTTTATTCTGATTTAACCTGAAATTTAAATCAAATAATCTCTTATGATTCTAACTCTCTTGATATAGATACAAATGAATTTACGATTACTTGATGGTATAGGTTAGATAGGGAGTTATCTCAAATGAATTCATTATATCCCATATTACTTATAAAAAGACCTTGGCACGTATGATGATTTGCTGCACATTTCGGTAGTGCTTGATATTTAAATATTCAATATTGTCATGCTGCATGATGTCCATCTACTAATTTTTTCGAAAATGATTATTTATTAAACTCTGGTGAATGGTATTTTTATACCTGAATAAAGACTCAAGACTCTCTTAATATATATAATAATGGTGTATTAATGTCAACTGAAGTTCAATTAGATTCTATGTGATCATCTTCTTGAGATCCTCTTAAAATTTGATCAAATTTTGAATGAGATATAGATGAATTAAGAATTTATAATAGAGCATTATCAATTGAAGAAATTAATTCATTGTATGAATTAAATAAATAAAAAAAGAATTTCTATTTTGAAATTTTTTTTTTTGTGTAAAATACAATTAAATATTAATTTATTAAAATATATAAATGGACAAAGAACAATTAGAGAATAATTTAAAAGAAATAATAGAGCTTTACAATAACTTAAAAAACAGTTTATTTGATTTACAAAAATGAATAAAAAATGATTGTGAAGAGAGAAAAATATTAGATGAACTTTTAGATAAATTATGACTTGAAAAAAATGAAAAATCTAGATTTGCGGCTTATTCTAGAATAGTTAACTTACAAGAAGAATCATTAATTTTGTATTTAGATAAACAATGATTATCAGATGATGAAAAATTAAGACTTATAGATTCATCATATGATTTTGTTTGTGATTTTCATTCAGAAATTCAGGCAGTTATTATTTCAGTTATTGAATCTAAAGAATTGTTAACTCCTTTTTATTTAGAAATATTTAAATGAACTGCTAATGTATGATTAGCTTTTAATGAGTTATTTTTACCATGGAGAAATCATATAGTAAACGGTATTAATGCAGAACTAGAGAATAGATTTGAAAATGATTCAAATAAAATAATGGATTTTTTGAATGAAAATAATTTATTTGATAAGGGGCATAATTGAGAGCTAGCTGATAGATCATATTCTGCTTTAGTTTTAGAAGCTGATACTTATGTGTCCAAATCATACTCTGAAGTTTTTCCTGATGAAATAAAATCTATTGTAGAAGAATTGGATAGTTTTATAAATAATTTATCTAAACTAGATGATGAAATATATGATGCTAAACAAAATTATATAGATTATTTAAAAGCAATAAAAACGGCATTAGTTGAAAAAAAGACTGATAAATTAGTAGAAAAATGGTCAAAAGTTGACGAAGCTTGGATGAGTATAACTACTCCGTTTCAAATTTCTCATCCACTTGAATTTTATGAAGATAAATATAGAAAAGCGGTTGCTCCTGAATGGGATTTAAGGATTCAAAATAAAGTATTTGAATCTAATGTAGAAAATAGTATTTTAAGTATGTATGAGAGTTTTTATGATGATATAGGTAGGGATAATTTTAGACAATCATATATGTTTTCACTTGATAATCAAAAGAGAGTACAATTGTATTTGAGTTCTCCAGTATTATACTATTCATCAGAATTAACTTGATTATTTTCAGCTCAAGTTGTACCAAATGACGAGATAATAAGTGAGGCTCATGGTAAAAAAATATTTGCATTTCCAGAGATGGTTTTGGAAAGTAATAGAAGTACTCCTTTTATGAAAATATGTTCAGTTATATTCGATGAAAACCTTTTGTCAGATTATAGAAAAAATTTGTTTTCAAATTCAGAAGCATTTTATAAAATTTATGATATATCAACAATTTGACATGAATATGGTCATACACTTTGGTTGGATACAGATACTGAAATTTTGATGAATAAAAAATCATGAAGCTATAAAAATATAGAAGAATTTAAAGCAACTACAGGATGATTAGTTATGTTTTTTATGCATGAGGAACTCGCTTCCAATATGAAAAAAGAATTATTAATTGAACATATATATAGATCAGTTAATTTATTAAAATATAGAAAAGTTGATAAAATAGAACCTTATTATTGTGAAGCATTAATTCATTTATCTATACTCTTTGAGTCATGAATTATTTTAATAAATGATAATAATAAAATAGAATTAAATTATTCAGAAGCAAATTTTATAAAGCTTAAAAAAACTTATATTGAACATTATAGAAAACTTATAAACATTTATTTAAGTAAAGTTGATGCTTGATTATTTTTGAATGATTATGCTATAAAGACTGATTGATATTATTTACCGATAAATGATGAAATAAAAATCTTTGTAGAACATTATTATAGTACTTATTTGAATATTGGTAATGAAATAGATGAAAGTGTAACAAAAGAAAATTATACTCAAGAAAAGGAACTAATATAATTTATTTAATTAGTTTGTTTTAGATATTTTTTTGGAACTTTTAGTTATTAATATATAAAATATGAAAACATCATTAATTCTTCATGGTTGGTGAGGTGATTCAAAAAATAGTTGGTTTCCATGGCTTTCTGAAAGTTTAAATTCAAGAATACATGATATTTATATTCCAAATCTTCCAAGTACTAATAATCCTATACTTGAAGAACAACTAGATTATATAAATATTTATTCTTCAGATTTTAAAGATTGATGAAATATAATAGGTCACTCTCTTTGATGTAAATTGGCTTTAAAGTTTGTAGAAGAAAATAATATAAAAAATTCTAATTTAGTGTTAGTGGCTTCAAGTTATCCATGATTAGCTGATGACTTGTGAGAGGAAATTTATTGAGATAGTTATAATTATTTAAAATTATATTTTGATGAGGAATTAGATTTTGAAAAATTAAATTCTTTAAATAATAAATATATTTTTTTCTGGTCAGATAATGATGTTATTGATATAGCTAAAGCAAAAAGATACTTTAAAAAATTAAAATGAGTTAAATTTGTAGAATTTAAAGATAAATGACATTTTAATAGTTCCGCTGGAGTATTAGAATTACCAGAGATATTAGAATATGTAGAATAATAAAAAATATATGAATAAATTATATAATAAATTAAAAAAATATACTCTTGAAGATGCAATAAAAATAGAAGAATCTGATAGGCAATATTTAGCACTTAAGTTAATGTGAGAATGATATATGACCCATCCTTGAATTCCTTCCCTTAATTCTAATGGAAGGAGGCAGCAGTTAAATTATTTATGATTAATTATAGCTAATGCAATTATATGTTATCAATTATCTTGAAAATGAGAGGACTATTGGGAAGAGTTTTGAGATTTTTTTCTCCCCTTGATATGAGGGGGAGATGCCTGAAAGGCAGAGGGGGTTATTTATGGATTATCAGATTTCATTAAACAATCAAAAAATAATAAAAGATTTATAGATACAAAAATAAAAAGACTAGAAAAATTAAAACCATTTTTGGAAAAATTTATATGAAGGGAAGAAGAGTATTATGATGATATGGAAAAACTAAGAGATGAATTAGCTAAAACTATGAAACAAAAAAAAGACGCAAAAACTATAGTTTTTGCAGTAAAGATGTTTAGCTATTGAGCAAGAAATTATTTTGATAGATTAGTATATTTTCCAGAATCTATAAGTATACCAATTGACTCTAGATTAAATAATTTATTTGAAAGCTACAAATGAAATTATACAGATATAAATAAGTTTTATTTTGATTTATCTAATAAATTAAAAATCCCAGAGCTTCATTTGGATGCTATTGTTTGGGTAAATTATGATGAATTGATAAAATAAAAAAACACTATTTAATAGTGTTTTTTTATTTACATTTTTAGTAAACTGTAAAATCTTTTGTACCAGAATCTAGGACAACTCCTGATTGTGTTGCTTCAAGTTGTACGGTATAGGTTCATTTATATTTAAGTCTGAAATTTATTTCTTCAGTTCATTGATTATTAATAATTGGTTTATCTGCTCAATTAGATGGATCTTGAGTAAATGACCATTCTAGATCAATTAATCAATCTCAAACTTTTATTATACTAGCACTTAATACTTTTAAGCTTGCTTCAACTCATGTTTCGACTACTCATATATCATATCTATTTCATGAGGCTGAATGATTTCATAAAGCTGGGTCTCATGTTCATATAAGAGGTGATGAAATACTAGGAGTATAAGTTACTGTATCTTCAAATAGTGGATCAAAATCTACTAAGTTTCAACTTCAAGTTGTACAACTTTGAATATTTGTAGCTGGATTAGCAGTATTTTGATATAGTAAATTGTATTCTATAGTTGGAGTTCCTGAACCACAATATATTCAATATGAAGTATTGTCAACGATAGCTGTATTTGCAATTTTAGGACTTCATGTAGTAGTATATATTCAGTAATTACTTGACTCAGTTATTAGTGAATGATTTATTTCTACTGCAGAGTTTGATGCTTCTACTCATCTGTATGCATATTTTACTTGAGTGTATTCAAGTATACTGCTATCAGATGTAGAGTTATAAAAATTTATTCACTGCCAATTTCATCTAGATGGGTTACTAGCATTTAATACTGGTCAGACGGTATTGTCATATACGGTTGTAAATATTATATTATCTACTGTAGTTCAAATAGATTCAAGAGTTCAATATATATTTAAATCAACTCCTGATCAAAGTTTAACAACTGTACCAGGAAATAATTTAAGTTTTTTTCAAGCTGCTAGAGTAGAGTCTCTATCAACATATATATTAAATGTAATAGTTTCATCAGTTCAAGAAATATCAAAATAATGAGCATAATAAGTATTTTTTCAGTTATTTAATACTTCATTTCAGAAACTTGATAAAAATGGATCAAGATTATGAGAAATTAATCAATAATTGGTATTTAAATTCATACCATTATTTCTAACATCTGGAGTTCATGAATTTATGTATATTCAGTTATTTAAATTTGATTTAACTTCATTTCAGTTAATAATATTGTTTCATGAATAGTTATAAATTCAGTCATTACTATTATTTTGGATTATGTTATCTTGAATTGTAGAGACATAACTATTTCTTATATAAATTCAATATCAATTATTATTTTCAATTAAACTATTTTGAACTGTAGCTGTTGTATTATATAAATATATTCATTGAGTTCATCCGTATCTAAGTTCTAAGTTATCTAATAAACTTCAATTAGTACCTGTATTATATAAATAAAGATATTGCCAATCTCATTTAGCCGGATTTCATGTCCCTATAGCTTGTCATACACTATTATCATTAATAGATGTAAAGATTACTTTTCAAGAAGAAGTCCCTTCAGTATTAATTACTCAATAAGAATTTATAGCAATATTAGTATTTGCTTTAATTACTGAAGATGGTTTAAAATTTATAGTTTTTCAAGAAGCTAAATATCAATTTCATGTAATTACCACATTACTAGTACTAGCATCAATATCTCATACTGAGTCAATTATATCCATAGATCTAGATACATATTGCCCTAAAGTATTTCAAGTAGATGTATTCGTTTCATTTACATCTGTTAATAATCAAACTCTGATTTGAAGATTATATGAATCAATAGCATATTTTCAGTTATTATCTATTGTATTTGTATTTATTATTGGATTTCAAGAATACATATAAATTCAAGAATTTAGATTATTATTGATATCATTATTAGTTATTTCTGGATTTCAGTATTGTAAATAAATTCAATTACCTGAATTGTTACTTATTGTATTTCAATCAATAATATGATTTCAATAATAGCTATGTATTCAGTCATTATTATTATTTCTAATAATATTATTCAAGAAATTTGAAACATATCAGTTACTATTTATATAAATTCATTTTCAACTTGTTTCTTCAATAAGACTATTTTGTATAGTAATAGAGGAGTTTGTAATATTTATTCAGTATGTTGCTGCATATCTTAATTCTATATTATCAAGATTAGATCAGCTAGTTCCAGTTCAATTAAAGAAGATTTGATTCCAGTTTCACTTAGCTGGAGTAGTGGATCCATGACTTTGTCATACACTATTATCATTAATAGTTGTAAAAACTATTTTTCAAGAAGATGTTCAGTTAGCATTAATTATTCAACTTGTATTAAATGCATTAGATGGTCACATTTTTATGATAGAACCTGATGAAAAATTAATAGTTTTTCAAGAAGCTAAATATCAGTTTCATAATATAATTACATCACTTCTAGAACCATCAATATCTCAAGTAGTATCAACTATATCAGCAGATCTAGATACATATTGACCTAGAGTATTTCAACTTGCTGTATTTACATCGTTTACATCAGTTAATCAAACTCTTATTTGTAGGTTGTATGAATCTATGGCATATAGATTATTATTATCTATAGTATTATCATGAATAATTGGATCTCAAGCACTTACAAGGATTCAGTTAGAGTTATTGTTGTCTATTGTATTATAAATTAATTGAGGATTTCAGGTTCTTAGTGATATTCAGTTAGCATTATTATTATTTATATTATTTTGATCTACAATATGATTTCAGGCATATATATAAACTCAATCACTACTATTATTTCTAATAATATTATCTTGAAATGTAGAAATATCACTAGCACTATTTATGTATATTCATCTAGCACTATTTTCTTCAATTAAACTATTTTGAATAGTACTTGCAGAATTTAAAAAATTTATTCAGTTTCATCCATATCTTTGCTCTATATGATTAAGTAAACTTCAGTTAGTTCCAACTCAGCTAAGATATACTGATCACCAATTTCATTTTGCAGGAGTTACTGCACCATGTGGTTGTCATACTGTATTATCATTTATACTTGTAAAAACTACTTCATCATTTAATAATCCATTTGCATTAATAACTCAGTATGAGTTAAAAGAATTTCAATTTAACACCTTTATAATAGAACCAGAAGCAAGATTAATTGTTTTTCAAGAAGCTAAATATCAGTTTCAGTTAATTAATATATCACTTGTACTAGCATCGATATTTCAAGTCGTATCAACTATATCTGTAGATCTAGATGCATACTGACCTAAAGTATTTCAAACCGCAGTATTTACATTATTAACCTCATTTGCTCAAACTCTGATTTGCAGATTGTATGAATTAATTGCATATTGATTATTGTTATCTATTGTATTATTATCAATATTAGGATTTCATGCTTCTATATATATTCAGTTAGCTGAGTTAGTATCTATAGTATTATTTGTTATATCTGGATTTCAAGTTCTAATATATACTCAGTTATTTAAAGCATTATTTATATCATTGTTATCTATTAAATGATCTCATGCATATATATAAACTCAATCATTAGATGTATTTTGAATAGTATTATTTTTAATTGTAGATACATTACTAGCGCTGTTAATATAAATTCATTTTCATCCAATTTGTTCTATTAAACTATTTTCTATAGTTGATGCAGAATCACTTATGTATACTCAATATGCTCATGAATATTTTAATTCTATGTTATTAAGTAAACTTCAATTACTATTAGTTCAAATAAGTCCAAGATACTGCCAATTTGATTTAGCGGGAGAGCCATTTCATAATGCTAATCCGACACTATTATCATTGTATGAGGTAAATATTACTTTTCAACTAGCTGTATTTGTTCAGTTTGCAGTAATAACTCAATTAGATTTAAGATAAATATTATTTTTTACTTTTATTATACTACCACTTCATAATATAATTTCTTTTCAAGAAGCTAAGTTACTACTTCTATCAATAACTAAATCTTGACTACTAAAATCAAAACTTCAGGTAGTTAATCAATTTAATTCAAAATAATGTGAGTAAAAACCATCAAAACCATTTGAGTTTATAATATTGTTAGTAGATGCATGAAATGGGTCTAGGTATGTTGAAATAAGTCCGTATAGAGTATTTCAAGTAATAGTATTGTTTGTAACAGTACTTGTCCCATTTTCAATACTTATTCAGTTTCAAGTATTATTTGTAATAGTATTGGTATCAATTAAAGGTCCTCAATTATCAATATATATTCAGTTAGTTGTTGTAGAACTAATATCATTATTTAATATTTGAGCATCATTATTTAATATTCTTATTCAATATGAACCTCAAGTAATTGTATTAGAATCAACTGTAGGAGTTCAAGAACTTATATATATTGAATAACTTGTATTATTATTAAATATATTATTTGTTATAGATGCACTTCAAATATCAACATATAATCAAGTTGTATTATTTGTAAAGTCACTTTCAGAAACACTAGCTGATGTATTATAAAGATATAGGGCATTTGATCAGTATTTAAAATCAGAATATGTAATTGATGTAGAATTTGAACCGGCTCAATTTATTTTAAAATAATTCCAATTTCAGGCTGCAGGAGATCATGCTCCATCATTTATACTTGTATATGTTATATTTTTTAATGCAGTTCATTCCGAAACTAGTGTTCAATATACATTAGTATATACTGAGTTAGAGAATTTTATTGTATTTCATGGAACTAAATTTAGGGTTTTTCCTAGAGCAAGAGAACTATTTCTATCAATAAGTATATCTAAAACATCATCTTTCATTGTTCATGTTGTAGCTATCATATTAAATTGATGAGAATGATATGCATTCGTACCATTTGTAGAAATAGTGTTATTTGATCAGACTAAATAAGGATCTAAATAATCAGAAATAATTCAATATCCTGTATTTCAAGTTATTGTATTATTTGTTATTAATCATGCAGAAGAATTTATATATATTCAGTTTGCATTTGATGTAACAGAATTGTTAGTAATAACAGACCCTCCAGATTCAATATCTATTCAAATTCAACTATTATTTGAAACTGTATTATTTTTTATATCAGATAATCATCCAGTTACATGTACTCAGTTTGATGTATTATTAGTTATAGAATTATTATCAATTGTATGTGTTCAATTTGTTTGATATATTCAATATCTAGAGTTATTTTTTATTGTATTATTTATAATACTACTAGATGCTCAGTTAGAAAAATACATTCAATCATTAGAGTTTGATTCAATTCTATTAGTATTAATTATTGGAGTTCAACCACTAATTCATATTCAGTAAGTATTACCATTAATTACTGCAACAGCAGTCTCATCAACTTTATCAAAATTATTATTTATATTAGGAGTTCAACCATTAACATGAATTCAATATGTGTGTCATTTAATTAAATAGTTGTTATTTATATTAGGAGTTCAATTACTAATATATATTCAATATGTTCAGTTATTTTCTACATGGTTAACTTTTACTTCTGGAGTTCATCAAGCAAGATAAATACCTCAAACATTAGATTGTATGTCATTATTTTCAATTAGAGATGTTCAATCAGCAATATATATTCAAAAATTAGTATTACCTGATATAGTATTGTTTTGTAAATGTGCTCCTCAAGATTTTACATAAATTCAGTTTCTATCTGTTGATTGTAATATATTATTTACGATTTCAGGACTTCATCATTCAGTATAAATAGCAGAAACATTTGAAGCTTCTCAATCTGTATAATATCTATAATAACTACTACCATAGTAGTTTTGATATACTTTTGTATCTGAATATAGTATGTAGTTACTATCAATTGTAGCATCTGAATTAAATAACTGTAATCCAGAACGATAAGTTTCATCTGCTCTGTAATAATAAAACCATCTACGATAAGAACTATTATAGTAAGAACTATACATTACACTATTACCAGCTCAAAAATATTTTATTTTTACAAACTGTAAAATACTGGCATCAGTTCATGCTCAATCTAGTCTTAAAAATTTCCAATAATCTCAGTTTCAAAAAGCTGTTGGAGTAGTTACAACTCCATCTCATACTGTAGCATCTACACTTGTATCATCAAATGCAGTAAAATATATATAATTACTACTATTTCAAACTGCATTAATAACTCAGTTTGATATAATTTTAATACGTGGTTTAATTTTTACTACTACTCAAGCATCAATAGTAAGAGTTACTCATGCATTTATAGTTAAATCAGAATTAACTACATAGGGACTTCATGCTAGCGTCCATCCTGTACTTGTGGAACCTGTCCAAGTTACGTCAGTATATGCATTCGTTGTATTTGTAGAAAATGCTATACAAATGAATGTAAGTATAATTTTAATAAGTGTTGAATTTTTCATTTTTGTTTTTTTAATGATTTATTAATTTAATATTTTTAAGTTAATTAGAAGTCTATACATGAAGCACAATTGACTGATCATCAGTCTAAATCTGCAATATTTACATTCAAAAATGTAATTCATGTCTCAGGAGAACTAGCTCATCCTGTACTTCCTCAAGATATTAAATCAACAGCTCAACTTCAATATGTAGCAATATAAGCATCGACTCATATATCTACTATTTCTTCCCAAGTACTTAATACATAATCTGGAACTTGATCGTCTATGACGTTAGTGAATAAATCAACAGATGATCAGGTGTTAGTTATATCAGTTCCTGCAATAGCATCATATTGACTATCTCAAGAAAATACAGGAGCAGAATATATTGTTTGTAATTGTTCTATAATAGCCATTATATCTTCTTCTGTAACAGGTAGATTACTTCATATAAATAATAATTGAGGTGTAAAATCAACAAGACATGGATCAGAGAAATTTTTATAACTATGAGGTAAACATTTTTTTCATCTAAGTACTACTGTTCATGTTCATATTTCTGATAATTCTATATTTGAATCTAAATCTGCTAATATGATAGAAGGTAGAGCGAACATAACATATAATCATTCCATTTTAAATAAAACTGATACTTCATTATAGTTTCATTCTACAATAGCATCTACATTTGAAGCTGCTTTTGCATAAGTATTATTTATTATTGGATTATATCAAACTTCTCAACCGGCTTCTGCAATTGATCATAATTGATATTCATGTCCATCTCTTACTAGGGAATAAGTATACTTTGTTTCATATCTTGGATCTAGAGGAACCTTGTTAATCCTATCCAATCTGCTTATTAAATTTTCATCAACTGTTCATTGATCCCATACGACTGTATTAAAATTGAATGTAACTTCTTTAGAATTATCTGGTCTTGGATATTTACCAGCATCAATTTCATATAGTTCTAAAGCTGTTTTAACTGATTTTAAATCTGTTATTCTAACTGAATCTCTAGAATATCTAGAATATTGAGAAAAAGAAAAAAAAGCAATAGTAAGTAGTACTGCTAATATCCCTATAGCTACAATTAATTCAATCAAAGTGAAACCATTTCTATTTTTTTTCATATATATTATTATATAATATTAAAATTTAACATAAATTATATGCCTTGTTATTTATTTTATCATATTAAAGCATTGATTCAAAATATCTGAGCTATTTTATTGTTAACTTTCTTTTTTATATTTTTGGAGTATATTTATTATAGTAAATTTTAATCTAATATTCATGTGGAAAGTTTATATTATGAAATGTTCTGATGATACTTTGTATACTGGTATAACTACTGATTTGGATAGGAGATTAGGTGAACATAATTGAGAATGATTATGAGCTAAATATACAAAGATAAGACAACCTGTAGAACTTGTATATTCTATAGATTCAAAAAATAGAAGTGAGGCATCAAAAGAAGAGAGTAGAATTAAAAAATTAACTAAAAAACAGAAATTAAAAATGATAGAAAATATTAACAGACCTCGTTGTTCTTGGGTATGAAAGAATAATCCTCTAATGATAGAATATCATGATAATGATTGGGGAGTGGAAACACATAATGATAAAATATTTTTTGAATTTTTAGTATTAGAATGAGCGCAAGCATGACTTTCATGGGATACAATTTTGAAAAGAAGAATTAGCTATAAAAAAGCATTTGATAATTACGATTTAAATAAAATTATTAAATATAGTGATAAAAAGAAAGTAAAATTGATGAATAATGAGTGAATTATTAGAAACAGATTAAAAATTAAATCTGTTATAAAAAATGCAGAAGTGTTTTTAAGTATTCAAAAAGAATTTTGAAGTTTTGATAAATATATATGGTCATATGTTGATTGAAAACAAATTAATAATAGTTTTAATCACTATAATGAAATGCCAGCAACAACTGAACTTTCAGATAAAGTATCAAAGGATTTAAAAAAGAGATGAATGAGTTTTGTAGGTTCAACAATTATTTATGCATTTTTGGAGGCTGTATGAATAGTGGATGATCATGAAATATGATGTTTTAAATATAAACAATAATATGAACAAAAAACAAAATAACTTTAAATTAACAAATCTAAAATTCTTTCTTTTTGATATAAGTACGAGAAGAAATTTTATTCCAATCTTGTCTATTTATTTTTTGACTCTTGCTAATACTACGGCAAATCAGATATGAATATTTTCATGATTAGCATTTATAGCTGCAATTCTTTTGGAGGTGCCAAGCTGATATTTTGCTGATAATTTTTGACATAAAAAAACATTAGTGTTATCAAAAATATTTCAAGCTAGTTCGGTGTTATTATATATATTATGATATTATTTAGTATCACCATATAATTTTTATATTTTTGTTATAGCATCAATTTTTCAAACTGCCTGATTTGCTTTCTTTTCATGAACAAAATCAGCTTTTTATCATGAACTACTAGAAACTCAGGACAAAGAAAAAAAATATTCTAAATATGCCTGAAAAATGTCAGCAAATGTTTCTCTTGCAAGTGTACTTATTATATTTACACTACCTTTTTTAACTATAATCCATATTTTATTACCATTTATAGTGTGGATTGTTGTTGATATCATTTGAATGTTTATACTATTATCAATTCCAAATCCTAATATTAATCATAAAGGGGAAGTAGATAAAAATATATTTGAGTTATTTAGTGAGGCAAAATTAAATGGATTATTACCAATATCAATTTTTACATGATTGATAATGTGAGTATTTTTATGAGAATGAGCTTTTAGAACTCCATATTTAGAGAGTCTTTGATATCCTTTAGCCTTAATTGGTATGGTAATGGCAGTTTCTAGAATTGTTTGGTATTTTGTATGACACCATATTCATAAAATAGAAAAATATATTAGCATGAAACAACATTTTTTTATAGAAGTATTTTTGTTTTCTAGTTTTTATTTTTTAATTATATTATTTACTAACCCATATCTAGTATGATTAATTATATCAATTTTCATTGGTTATAAGTGGGGTAGACAGTCATTGATAAATTGATATTTATTTAAAGATTATATAAAAAGTAAAAAATATAAGGCAACATTTTTATCTATGTCTTCTATGTTAAATTCTGTATTTTGAACTATAGTATCATTTTGAATGTGATATTTAATTACAATTCAGTCATATAGATTTACTTATGCCATATTGTGATTAACATTATTTATATTATTATCTATTAGTTACTATTTTACTTTTATAAAAAATAAAAGAGCTAAATAATGAAAAAAAAAGAAAGAACATTTTTTGAATCATTAAAGAGATTTTTTTGGTTACTTCAATTTAGAAAATTAGCTTATAGTAAGTTCTTTTTTGTGGCATTTTTAAGATGATTTAATGCAATAATACACGTACTATTTTTAGAAAATATAGTAAAATATGTTGAGGTTTGAAATAAATTAGGTTTTAATAATGTATTAAAATATTATTTGGCTTATATTATTTCCTTTGAGCTTATTAATTATATTCTTAGAAACTGGGGATGGGTAAATACTGAGATGAGATGAATGTATGATATATATAAAAAATATTTGAGATTATATATTAGTCTTGATAACAATAGCTTAGAAAAAATATGAACTTGAAAATTGATGTGAATTATCCAAGTTTGAGTAAGAACATGGTCTATGCAATTATCAGAGGCTTTTGAGTATGGAGTAAGATTGATTATTAGCTTGTTATTTACATTATATATGGTTGCAAGAACAGATTTTAAATATGCTCTATTATTTCTTTTTCTACTTGTTCTATTTTCATATTTTTCAAAATTAGCTAATGATAAAATGCAGGTATATAGAAGAGAAAGATATGAGATATGAAATACTGGACTTAGATATTTAGTTAAGATTATCATGAGTAAAATGGATATCTTACAATCAGATAAGATTAAACATGAACTTGGATATTTATATGAGAATTCTGAAGATGAAACTGCTATGAATAAAAAAATGTCTAGAGCTAGAGTTTTTTTAAGGAGATCATCTCAGTTTTGAATTTCACTATTATTATTGTTTACATTTTATTATCTATGAAATGATGTGTTAGAATGAAAAATTTCAATTAGTACTCTTGTTTGATTATCAGGAGCTCTTATTATAACCCAAAATATAATTGCTGAGTCTGTTTGATTCTATGCAAATTTTACAAAGAGATTTGTAAACATTGAAAAGATGTGGGATCTTTTTGATAATACAAATAAAATAAAATGATATGATAGATGAAAAAAATTCAAACATACAAAGTGAAAAATTGAAATAGAAAATTTGACATATTGATATATAAAAGATAAACCAGTCTTTAAGGATTTTAACTTAAAATTGAAATGAGAAAAAGTTACAGCATTTGTCTGAAATAGTTGAAGTTGAAAAACTACTCTAGTAAAACTAATCTCTGGATATATAAGATCAGATAGTTGAAATATAATAATTGATGATCAAAAATTAAAAAATGTATCTCTTAAAAGTTATTACAAAGATATATGATATTTAACTCAAGAACCTAGTGTCTTTGATGGAAGTATTTATGATAATTTAACTTATGCTATAAAAGAAAAAGTTGATGATAAAAAGCTTAATAAAATAATAAGATTAGCAAAGTGTGAATTTATATATGATTTAGTAGATTGAAGAGAAACTGAAATAGGAGAAAGATGAGTTAGACTTAGTTGAGGTCAAAGACAGCGTTTAGCAATTGCAAAAATTATGCTAAAAGATCCTAAGATAATAATTTTAGATGAACCAACATCAGCTCTAGATAGTTTTTCAGAAGAACAAATAACAAAAGCAATGAAAAATTTGTTTAAATGAAGAACAGTTGTTATAATAGCTCACAGATTACAAACAGTGAAGCATGCTGATGATATTATATTGATAGAAAATGGTGAAATAAAGGAGAGAGGAACTCATAAGTGACTTGTTAAGTTGAAAGGACAGTATAGTAAAATGTTAGAATTGCAGAGTTGATTTTAGATAATAATTTAAAGATACTAATGAAAAGAAAAGAAAGAACATTTTTTGCAAATACTAGTAATTTTTTAGAGCCAACTATTAAACAACCTTTAGTAACTTTAAGAGCATTTATTGTATACTGACTATGGGCTCTTGTGCCTGTAGTACATATTGTTTTTATTAAAAAAATAGTGGAGCTGATAGAAAAATGAGACAAAAATGAATTTGTAGATTTTATTATTTATTATGCTATTCTTATTGTTGTTTTTGAGGGTCTTTTATTTTTGGTTAGAAAATGGTGATGGGTAGAATCAGTCAATGCATTTAGAAAGATAATACATCATAAATATGTAAAAAAATTCTTCACTTTATGAAATAATGAAACTGAAAGATTATGAACATGAAAACTTATATCACTTATTGATAGATGAATGGATAAATGGGCATTATTACTTGATGTACTAATTCATAATTTTATAAAAGTTTTTATAACTTTTTCTTTCACATTTTATATGATTGTGAGTGAGAATATATCTTACTGAATATTATTTCTGATTATTTATGTATTATTACATATTATATGATGATATATCAATCAATTTACCTTAAAATATAGAAGAGATAGAGAAAGTACTTGGCATATATATACTAAACAATTAGTAAAGATAATAATGAATAAGTTTGAAATTTTACAAACTTCAAAATGAGATAGAGAAATAAAAAATTTAGATAAAACAACAAGTGAGTTGAAAAATTTTAATTTACAAATGAGTCCTTATATTCATTTATTTTTTAGACTTCCAGAATGATTTTTAACATGGAGTAAATTTTTTATTTTATTCTTTTTATGATTACAAATCATAGAGTGAGAAGCTAGTATGGCTACATTTGTATGACTTTTTTGAATCCTAACACTTATGGATAGTGTTATAACTAGTTCAATGATTTTTTTCAAAGATTTTACTAAGGAATTTTCTACAGTAGAGAAAATGTGGGATTTCTTTGATAATACAAAAAAAATAAAATGATATGATAAGTGAAAAAAGTTTAAACATACAAAATGAAAAATAGAAATTAAAAATTTAACATATTGATATATAAAAAATAAACCAGTATTCAAAGACTTTAATTTAAAGCTTGCTTGAGAAAAAGTTACTGCAATTGTATGAAATAGTGGTTCATGAAAAACAACACTTGTAAAACTTATATCTGGATATATCAAGGCTAGTTCAGGGGATATTATAATAGATAAACAAAGCCTTAATAAAGTTTCATTAAAGAGTTATTATAAGGATATATGATATTTAACACAAGAACCAAGTGTATTTGATGGAAGTGTACTGGATAATTTAACTTATGCTATAGATAGAGAGTTAAAAAAGTGAGAAGTAGAAAAAATATTAAAACTAGCTAAGTGTGAATTTATTTATGATTTAGCAGATTGATTAGAAACAGAAATTTGAGAAAGATGAGTTAGATTATCATGATGACAAAGACAGAGATTGGCTATTGCTAAAATATTTTTAAAAGATCCAAAAATAATTCTTTTAGATGAACCTACGAGTGCTTTAGATAGCTTTTCAGAGGAACTTATCACAAAAGCAATGCATAATTTATTTAAATGAAGAACTATAATAATAATAGCTCATAGATTACAAACTGTAAAAAATGCAGATGATATTATATTACTTGCTAATTGAAAAATAATTGAAAGATGAAACCATGCAGAACTAGTAAAACAGAAATGAGTCTATAAAAAAATGCTTGATTTACAGAGTGGGTTTTAGAGATTAATATATTTTAATTTAATAATATGTCTAGAAAACTTGTAAAATATAGAATGATAACCGTTTGGTGTAAATGTGGTGAAAAACTTATTAGATACAAAAAATGACCATGAAGACGACTTCTTAAAATACATAGAGATAGAATTACAAAAGATTATGCTGGTATTTTTAAAGATAATTTTGATGAAGCAGGTTCTGATATATTATGTCCTAATTGTCTAGAAAGAATTACAACAGTACAAAATATGAATGGAAAGTTTATAAATAAAGTGAATCAGTGAGTGATAGGTATAATAAAAAAGAGTTAATAAAAAAGCCTTGCTTTTGGCAGAGGCTTATTGTTAAAAGGAGGGGATTATGGTGATGTTTCTATTCTTACAGTTCTAGCAATGTATACTAGTGCTGCGACTATAATTCCAAGAGTTTTTATGGCTTTTATTTCATTACTTGCAAAAATACTAAAAGCCAGAATTGAAATTGTTAGTATGATTAATGCAATTAATATTATAAATGTTAATCTCGCAAATCTATCACTTTTTTCTATCCTAGCAAACAATAATCCAATATATATTGTTGCAGTAATTGATAAGAGTGCTATGCCATTTACAAGATCTTCCTCTATAAAAAATAAATAAATTCCTGTAAGGAATATAATTATAGTAATATAGAAAAATAATTTCCATGGGTTAATATAAAAATTTCTCATTCTTGATTTCTCCTGTTTTGTTTTTGTATTGAATTGTATTATATGTAAAAATACTGAATGTCAAGTGTAAACAATTATTATAATTTATTAATTTTAAAAATACATGAAAATAATATTCCTACTAGCTCCATCAGAATGAAAAAATATATGATGAAACTCATACACAGAAAAACTAAGTTTTAATTTTTCTAAACCAACTGAGATTTCACACAATGTTACGGAAAAAGATTTAAAATGTAAGTGAACTAGATTTGATGAGGGTTTAGAATTAAATAGGAATTTAGATAAATGACCTTTTTTGGAAGCTATTCATAGGTATTCAGGAGTGGTTTTTAATGCTATAGACTATAAATGAATGTCAGAATCTGGAAAGAACTTTTTTGAAGATCATGTTTTCATTTTATCTGGTATGTATTGAAAAGTACATGCTTTAGATAATATTTGAAATTATAAACTTCCTATTGAAACTAAATGATTATATGATTTTTGGTGACATAAAATAGCTTTAGAAATTGCAAAGATGAAAGCTGATTATATAGTTAATTTATTACCAGATTCTTATGCTAAGCTTGTGTGAATATGAAAAAGTAAGAAGTTAGAAGAGATAAGAAATTTGTATTTATGAGAAAAAACTAAAATAATAAATCTACATTTCTTGACTGAAAAAGATTGAAAAATAGTTAAATTAACTCACTGAGTAAAAAAATATAGGGGAGAGTATTTGAGAAATATTTGTGAAAATAATTTAACAAATTATGAACAATTTCCTTGAAAGATTGTTAAAAATTGAGATGTGATAGATATTGATATAATTATTAAAAAATAGATTACAAATAAATGAAAAAAGCGAATAAAAATATTTTTATTCGCTTTTTTAAAATGTGTAAATTATTATATTCCAAATCTAGCTTTATTTCATAGCATTTCTTCTATTCTTATTAATCTATTATATTTTGCTATTCTATCACTTCTAGAAAGTGATCATGTTTTTATAAAACCTGTATTCTTTGCTACTGCTAGATCTGCTATAAATGTATCTTCTGTTTCTCATGATCTGTGAGATACTATTGACATCATTTCATGTTTTGTAGCTAAATCTATTGCATTTATAGTTTCAGAAACAGTTCATATTTGATTTAGTTTTATTAGTATAGAATTTGCTAATTTTTGTTCTATTCACATTTGTAATCTATCAATATTTGTTACATATAAATCATCTCATACATTCATTATTTTGTCTCACAGATTTTCTTCGAATAGTTTCCATCAATCAAAATCATCTTCAGCTAATGGATCTTCTATTGATATGATAGGGTATTTTTTTATTAATGCAGAATAGTATGCAACTAGTTCTCTAGAATCAAGAGTTTTTCATTCTCACTCTAGAATATATTTTCAGTCTTTATAAAATTCCGATGCTGCACAATCAAGAGCTAATTTTATTTTTCTAGTATTATAACCAGCTTTTTTTATTGCCATTATTATTAGTTCTATAGCATCCTTGTTTGATCATAGATTTGGTGCATAACCTCATTCATCTCAAACTGATGTTGCTAATCATCTTTCTTTTAGGATTATTTTTAAGTTATGAAAGACTTCAGCTCACATTCTAATTGCTTCTTTTATATTTTTTGCTCAAACAGGAACTATCATGAATTCTTGTATATCTACGTTATTATCTGCATGTGAACCTCCATTAACTATATTCATCATTGGAATAGGAAGAGTATTTCATTTTCATTCTCATAAAAATTCAAATATTTCTTTTCACTCAGATTTACTACATGCATCTACAAATGCCATTGAAATAGGAAGTACAGCATTAGCTCAAAAATTGGATTTATTTTTTGTTCAATCTAAATCTATTAAATAATGATCTAACTCAGCTAGAGTTCTAAATTCTAATCAAAGTAAATTGTTTTTAACTCCAGAATTCACATTTTGTACTGCTTTTAATACTCATTTTCATAAAAATCTTCCCTTATCTCCATCCCTTAATTCTAATGCTTCATGTATTCATGTAGAGGCTCCTGAAGGGCATATTCCTGTTCATATTATTCAGTTATCTAGTGTTAAGTCTACTTCTACAGTAGGATTTCATCTTGAATCAATTATTTCTCTGGCGTGTATTGCTTTTATCTTGTACATATTTTATTTTGTTAAGATATATTATATCAATAATAATTATTTAACTCAAAAAGCAATAATTATTTTAAATTCTTTCCTGTCATTTCTTTTGGAATATTAACTCATAAATTATTTAAAATAGTTGGTGCTATATCTGCTATTGTTCAATATTTTTCTTTTAATTCTTTTACAATTCAAGATTGTATATGCCATAATGGAACTCTATTTGTAGTGTGAGATTTTACTATTTCTCAATTTTGATCAAACATTAATTCACAGTTTCAGTGATCAGCACTTATGTATAAATCTATATTATTTTCTTTTGATAACTTCAATAATTGCTTTACTATATCATCTAAAATTTCTACTGTTTGTATTGCTGCACTCATGTCTCAAGTATGTCCCAGCATGTCTCAGTTAGCAAAATTTATTACTGTAAAATCGTAATTAGAGGCTTCGTTTTTATATAAGTCTAGTATTTTGTATGCTGACATTTCTGGAGTTTCTTTATAGTTTATTACTTTTGGTGAATCTACTAATATATCTTTTTCTCACTTATAAACTATTTGTTTTCATCCATTAAAAAATTTTGTAACATGAGCAAATTTTTCTGTTTCTGCCAAATGAAGTTGAGATAAATTATTATTTTGAAGGACTTCTCATAGAGTATTTTTTATATCTTTTGTTTTTATAAATGTATTTCATTTATATTCTTTATAAAATTTTGTCATTGTACAGATATATATATTTTTTATTTTTTTCTTTTTAAAAATGTTTTCTTCTTCATGTATTGCTTTAAGTAGTTGACTTGCTCTATCTGATCTAAAATTTAGGTGAAAGATTGTGTCTCAACTCTCTATTGTATTAGCTGTAAAGTTTACAGGTTTAAAAAATTCATCATAAACCTCATTTTTATAATTTTCTTTAATATACTCTAGGGGAGATATATCCACTTTATTTTCTCATGAAATAATTGTATCATAAACAGGTTCTATTCTATCCCAATTATTATCTCTATCCATTGCATAAAATCTTCATGAAATTGTAGTTATTTCTACATTTGTATAGTCTTTTAAAAATATTAAAAATTTTTCTAATAATCATAGCATACTATCTTTAAGTAAATCTCTCCCATCAGAAAAAAGATGTAAACATACTTTTATGTCTTTTGGAATAATTTTAATTTTTCATTCTAATTGTTTAATGCATGAATGAACTCATCAATGTCAAAATAGTGTTAATAGATGAAGTTTGGAATTGTTTTTTTTACAATGAGCTATACCGTCTTTGAATTCTTTTATATTTTTAAATTCATTTGATTCAAACAATTCATTTATTTCTACTAATGATTGTTTTAATAATCTACCAGATCCAATTGTTAAATGTCATACTTCGGAATTTCACATTTGTCATTTAGGTAGTCATACAAATTCTTCTGAAGCTTCTAATTCACTATAATTTTCAGAGAATAATTTATCAAAAGTAGGAGTATTAGCCTTTTTAATTGCATTGTTTTCTATTTGTTCACTTAATCAAAATCAGTCTAGGATTATGAGTCATATTTTTTTATTCATCTTGCTTTATATATTTTTAATAAGCTAATTTTATAAATAAATTTGAAAAGTAAAGTAAAATGTTGAATTATTATTTGAATGCTTTTATATTTTATTTTTTTTAATAAGTTATTATAATAAAAGACATATATTTTTTAATCATATATAATATGAAAAAACATAAAAACAATTGTAATCATTTATCTTTTTGGCAAATTTATAAAATCATAAACTTTAGTGTAAGATTTTCTAGTGAAAAAGGAAGACCTTTTAAATGTGAAAAGTGTGATAAAAAATGTGTTATGAAATGGAAATGATATAAAAAAATGAATAAAAGTTTTTTCAAGAGAATTTTTACTTATTTATTATGGTTAAGTCCAGCATTTATATTAATAGCAATGGTTGCAAGTGGAAATACAAATTTCTTAGTAGCTATATGATTGGTTATAGTTTATCATTTTTTAGCTATGATTTTTATAATTAATTCTTCTAGGTTGAAAATATCAGAAAAATAAAAAAACTCTCTTTATAAAGAGAGTTTTTTTATTTTTTTATGCAGCAAGTTTTTCATCTAATTCTTCATCAATATCTATGAGGTCTTGTTCTAGTCAAGAAATTACTATTAAGCTATTTGTACGTTCTTTTTCGCTCAGCTTATCAAAATGTCAAAGCAGTCTTTTTACATATTTACGTCTTTTTATTAAATCTTTTTCAGTTCTTCACTCTTTAGTTTTATTATTCATTAATACATCCAAATGCGTAGTCAATTTAATTATAGTTTTATCTGTGTGTTCTAATATTTTTCCATACTTTTCAGGATCCTTTTTTGCTAATCTATTTGCTAATTCAAATAATCTTTTTTGTTTCAATAATTCTTTTTTTAGTTGTGTGATTTTTATATCATAATTATTTTCTTCTTTAGTATGTTTTTTTAATAATTTATTAGCTGCGAAAGTTAATAATTGATTTCTAATGTAGTGAAGCTCTAATATTGTTTTATTTTTTGTTTTATATAAATTTTTGTCTTCTTTGATGGTTTGTAAAAATGCTTTTTTATTATTAAATTCTCTTTGTAATTCAATAATAGTTTGGCTATTAGATCATTTATTATTTTTTAATCTGTCCTCATTTCACCTAATTGCTAATATTTGTTTTTCTATACTATTAATACTCTTTTTTAGACTGAAAATTTCTTCTCTCAATTTTATAAGGACTGATTTTACTTTATCAGATACTTCAGATACTCCTACTGTATAAAGTTCAGAATTTTCATTCTGAATATTTACAACATTATCTTTGTTTTTAGGGCTTCATACTGTTGTAATATTACCGTTAATTGTATTAAGACTTGATTCTAAGCTAGCAAGATCAACTTCTCTATTATTAAGTATTTTTTGTTGTAGTTTTAATTTTCTATCTAGCTGACTTTCTAAACTCTTTTCTATTTTATTATGGCTGTAATCTCAGTTAGCTACCTTATTATTATTTACATTTATTTTTTCATCTATTAAAGGGTTATCGTCTTTTATAATAGCTATCTGATTAGCTAAATTTGTGATATTTAACCTGAGTTTACGTTTAATATTATCATTATTACCACTTTCAAATGACTTATATAATTTTTTATTGGATGTTAACTCTTTAGTTAGAACCTTTTGTAATCTATTATTTTTATTTCTTTTTATTATCAAATCATGTATATTTTTTGCTACTTCGGTACTGTCTTTATTTTTTTTAGTAGAAGGGAATACTACATTCATTATTTTTGTTTTGAAAGTGTCAATTACATTAGAAAAAATACTCTTAGAAACTTTTTTGTTACTAGAATGTTTGTTTTCAGTTTTATTTAATGATATTGAGCTTTTTGCTAACATTTTCTATTTTAATATTAATTACTATTATTTTAACATATTTGTATAGTAAAAGTCAATTTATTTTAATTTTTAATTTTGTATAATTTATTTAAAATGAGAACTATTCTCAAAAATATTTGCAAATATTATTTTTTCGCTTATTATAAGCTTAATATTATATAAAAAAATGATTTTGAAAACACATTATTATATAGATGAGATTATTAATATATGTAATTGTAATCATCTTACAGTAGAAGAAATTTATAATAAAATTTCAGAAAAATATCCAGATGCAGGGAAATCTTCTATTTATAGAAATGTTGAAGAACTTGCATCAAAATGAGAATTAAAAAAGGTTACTTGAATATGAAAAAAGGCTTATTTTGAAAAAGCTAAATGTAATCATATACATTTAATAGATAAAAATACATGAGAGATAAGGGATTTAGAAGAATGTATTGACCTTCCTAATTTGCCAAAAAATTTTAGATTATCAGATGTTGATGTAAAATTGTTCTGAGAATTTAGTTCTTAGTTTTTATTATTAATAAAAAAATATTTATGAAATTAAATTTAGAAAATAAATTTAAGGCAGTTTCATTTAAGTGAGAAGAAGCTGAATTAAGTTTATCTGATTTATTAGCTTTTTCAGATAAAACCTTGTTATATTTTTATCCAAAAGATAATACTCCAGGTTGCACTACTGAAAATAAGGATTTTTCTTGTCTGAAATGAGAGTTTGAAAAGCTATGAATTACATTAATTTGAGTATCAAAGGATTCTGTAGAAAGTCATAAAAAATTTATAGATTCGCAAGAATTATCAATTGATTTAATATCTGATCCAGATTTAGTTTTACACAAAGAATTATTAGCATATTGAGAAAAAATGAATTATTGAAAAATAGTGATGTGAGTTATTAGATCTACATTTTTAGTAAACCAAGAGTGAGAAATTTTATGAGAATGGAGGAATATCAGAGCAAAATGACATGCTGATAGAATATTGAAAGAATTATCTTCAAAATAGAGAATAGTAGTTATAAAATAATATGAACTTTAATCAAGCAAAAAACTAAATAATTATTTAGTTTTTTTGCTTTTTAAATATAATAAATATATTATTTTACATTTTTTCAAAATAGTATGAATAAACAAAAACAAGCATTCACTCTAGTAGAACTAATAGTAGTAATTACAATACTAGCAATATTATGAACAATAGCTTTTATATCACTACAATGATATTCAAAAGATGCAAGAGATTCTATAAGAATCTCTGATATTTCTAGTATAAAAACATCATTAGAATTATTTCATCTAAATTCTGGAAAATATCCACTACCAGATAATAATCAAATAGTAGATTATGGAACTGAAACTCTATGGTATCAATGAGATTTTTGAAGTTCAGTTATTTCAAGTTTATCAAGGAGTATGTCAGAAATACCAACAGATCCATTAACAGAGAAAAAATATGTCTTTTCAGTAGCTAATAATAAGAATGAATTTGAAATACTTAGTTTATTAGAATGAGATAGTCTTGCTTTAAACAATATTAGTCAAACTAATGCAGCTAGTTTAGTAGTTACACCAAAGATAGATGGTACTTATAATAGAGTATTTATAAAAACGGTTAATTACATAGTCCCAGTACCAAGTATAATAAACACAGAAGTATGAGAAGCTCCAATGACCTTAGATTCAGATAATATAGCCTCACAAGTAACAAATTGAGGAGAGAATATACCAGAGCAATGAAATGTGCTTTCAAATACCTGAGCATTAACATGATTAGTATTATCAGTTTATACATGAAGTATTGCAATAGATGATTCTAATGAAGAAAAAGAAATAGTAATAGGGAAAATAAAAGAGGCGTATACTGGTTCAGTATTAGCTAGTAGTGATATTTATAATTATATTCTAAGTTCTAGTTGAGAGTTAGAAAATGTAACTTTAATTAATTCTTTAGTATTAAAAGATGATACTACTAAAGTTACTATTGTTCCTGACCCATATTCAAGTTGTACAGGAATAAATACACCAAGTTCTTTTAATTCAATTACAACATATGACTCTTGTGATATACCAGATATAGTTGTTTGTAATTGAGTAAAAAGTTGAATAATAATAGCATGATGTAATGTATGAGCTACTACCTGAAGTGAGTATAATCTATGTGTAGATGAAGCAAGTTGTACTATAGCGAGATCTTGAGAATTATTTCAATGGTGAAATAATTCAGGATTAAAAAATGCATCAACAAGTTCTACTCAGATATGAGCAACAACAAGTAATAGTACATATAGCTCAGGTTCATTTATTGTTGGAGCATCATTTCCATCTCCATATGATTGGACATCATCACAAAATGATAACCTATGGTGACATAACTGATGAATATGAACTAATGAACAAAGAAAGTGACCTTGTATAGGGGATTATCATGTTCCTAGTCAAGTAGAATGGGGGAATTTAGTTACAGCATGAGACTGGAATAATAGTGCTGGGGATATATGATACAATATGTTAGATGATTTAAAAATGCCTATGGCAGGTTTTCGTTTTTATAGTAATTGAGTTTTTGCTAATCAAGGTACTTATGCTCATTATTGGGCCTCAGAACCTTATACTACATATTGATATTATATGTATATTTATTCTAATACTATTGATTTAACAAATGCTAATTTTCGTTCTTCTTGATTTCCGGTAAGATGTTTTAAAAATTAATTAATCAAAAAACTGAAGCTAAACTTCAGTTTTTTTTGTGTTTTAAAATATTTTTTCTATACTTTTATTAATGTATATATTAAATATAGATTATGAAAAAGAAACTGAATTTCATATTATGAGCTTTGGCTATAATTACTGCTGCTACTTTATGGAGTCTTGATTGAACATTGATTAGGCCACAGTTTTATCAGTTTCCTGCTATCAATATAGTTTTCTTGGAACATTTTCTTTGAGCAATTATTTTGAGTCCATTTATTTTTAAATGATGGCAGAAAATTAAAAAAATGAAGAGAAAAGATATTTTGTCTTTGTTCTGGGTTTGTTTGTTTTGAGGTTTAATATGAACAGTAGCTATTACTCAGAGTTTCTTTTCTGCATTTGCTTGAGAAACAACTATTGCTACTATTGTTATTTTACAAAAATTGCAGCCTATTTTTGCTTTATTATTAGCATGAATTATTTTAAAGGAGCACTTAAGCAAAACATTTTATTTTTGGGCTGTGGTATCAATTGTAAGTGCATATTTCTTGGCTTTTTGAAGTTTATGAATGGATATATTTAATGTAAATTTATTAACTATTCCAGCGTTTTATGCTTTGATTGCTGCTTTTGCATTTGGATCTTCTACAGTTTTTTGAAAGACATTGGTAGATGATTTATGATTCAAATTAACTACTTCTTTAAGATTTTCTCTTACTTCTATACTAGCACTTATCGCTCTGTTATTATTTTGAAGTTTTACGGCATATAGTAGTTTTGAATTAATTCATTTTAAATTGTTATTACTTATTGTATTTACTACTTGAGCTGGAGCATTATTTTTATATTATTATTGATTAAAAAGAGTAAAAGCTTCTCAGGCTACTATTTTTGAATTAGCTTGGCCAATTTCTGCTATATTTTTTGATTATATATTTAACTGAAATATATTTAATATGACTCAAATAATATCATCACTAGTTTTAATTGTTTGATTCTTTATGATAATTAGACAGAGAAAATAATATTAATTATAAAAAATATGTATAAAATACTAATAGTTTGAGCATTATCTCAGGAAACAAATGTAATAAAGGAAGAAATAAAAAAACTAGAACTTATGAATTTTAAGACTAGTTATTTAACTACTGGTATGTGAAACTATAATATGATTTTGAATCTAACTAGATTTCTAGAAAATCATGATTTTGATTTAGTTTTGAATATATGAGTTTGTGGTTATATAACCTCATCCCAACCTTCTCCTTTGGAGGAGAAGGAGCAAGAACAATTTATTCAAATAGCTAGAGTACATAACTTATCAAATAATAAAGAACTAATAATTCCACAAATTATTGATTTTTGAATTATAGAAAGTATATTTTCTTCTGAAAAAGTAATTTATGAAGCTTCTTCTCTCCCTATGGGGGAGACTGAGAAGGGGATTTATGTGGATATGGAATCATATTGATTTGAAAAAGTTTGTGATAGTTTTTCTATTCCTAGGATAATGCTGAAAATTCCAGTTGATAAGATATGAAAAGAAACTAAGAATTTTGATTTTGAAAAAGCAGAGGAATATTTGAGAAATAATATAGACTATAAAGAATTATTTGAAAAAATAACTAAATATCTAGAAAATACATTTTTTTCAGGGAAATGAAAATATAAACAACATATAGATATTTTCAAAGTATATAATGAGCATTTTTCTTTTACTTTTTCAGAACTTGAGATATTTAAGAGACTTTATTATAGATATATGGCTTTGATTAATAAAGATTTTAATGATTTTTATAAAGACCACAAAGATTTGGATAAAAAGAAATTTTTAAAAAAGTTAGAAAAGTATTTAGATAAATTTTTGGTGAAATAAATATCCCCCTTTAATTCCCCCTTATTAAGGGGGAGAGAACCAGAATAACTTATTTAGGGGAATAATAGGGGGGCAAGAAGGGATTAAGGGGTTACTAAAACAAAATATGATAATTTATATAGAAAAACAAGCGAAAGATTATAAACAGACAAAAAATATACTTGAGAAATTTAAAAGTTCTCAAGTTATTTATATAGATAACTATAAAAATATTTTTGATAAGAGTTATAAAAATATTGATTCAAAGAAATCATTAATAGTTGCAAAACTAAATTCTAGTGCTATCACAGAAGCTCCTGTTTGATATGGACATACAAAGAGTGCATATTTTTTTAAGACGAGTCTTAATTGTGTTTTCGATTGTTCTTATTGTTTTTTGAAATGAGCTTTCAAGAATGATAATATGGTAGTTTTTGTAAATTATGATGATATAAAAAAAGAAATAGAAAATAAAATTAATGAATTAAATCTCCCTTTTTCAAAGGGAGTACCCAAAGGGGGAGGGATTCAAAAATATGAATGAATTACTCGGTTTTATTCTTCTGATTATTCAGATATATTATGAATGGATAATCTTAGTAATTTTTGTACAGAATTTATTCCATTTTTTGAAAAATATGAGAATATAAAAATGGAGATAAGAACAAAGTCTGCAAATATTTCGTCTTTAGTTAATTTATGATTTGTTCCAAAAAATACAGAAATAGCATTTTCACTTAATCCTCAAATTCTTATAGATAAATATGAAAAATGAACTTCAAATTTAGATTCTAGGATTGAAGCTATAAATGAACTAAGGAAATTGGGATTTAAGGTATGAGTTAGATTCTTACCATTATTACCAGTACAAAATTACGAAGAAATTTATTCAGAGTTTATAGCTTATTTAAAGTTGAAAATAGATTTTTGTAATATAGAATCTAGTTTTGCTTCAGGTCTTTTATATACGAAAAAAGATTATAATAAAATTCTATCTAAATATCCAGACTTAGATGTACTTCATATGTTAGATTTAGCTAACGATGGATTCTATAGAGAATCTAAAAAAGTAAGAAATACTTTTTATAAAATGTTTAAAGATTTAGACAATAATTGTATGCTTTGTCTAGAAAATTAAAAATATATTTTCTTACATTTCTCTTACACTTATAAAATAGTATGAATTAATATTATTTTATAATTATATTATTATGGGAAACATAAAAATGAAATCTGTGCTAAAATTTTTGGTATTGGTATTATTTTCTCAAGTATTATTACTTTTGCCTGCGACAACTTCTGCTATGGACTATAGCTATGAATTAAGTGATACACAAACATGGCTTGATGATGGTAGTGAAACAGTTACATACGAAACTTCTGCATCTAATACATGGACTCATGATTGAAGACGTTTTTGGAGTTATTATACAGTACTTAATACTGATTATACTAGTTGAAAAAATTCTTTTTGAGATTATGTAAAATATCATACATGAAGCTCAAGATATTCTTATGTTTATCCATTCGACTCACTATATGCAAAGAGTTTAGATATGTTAAGATACTTTGGATTATCATATTGAAATAGTATGGACTTATTATGATATACGGTTAATGATCAAAGACTTGTATTATGAGAATTGAGAGACTCTAGTAATACTACAATATTTCATTGATATATATATGATATATTGTATGAAAAATATACAAAAATAGAATATCCAAATGCTTCATATACTAGACTTAAAGATATGAATAATTCTGGTCAAATAATTTGAAGATGATATGATGCTAATAGACTACTTATAGATAACTTTGTTTATGATTGTCAAAATGGATTTTCAGCTATTGATCTTCCTGATACCGATAGTATAAGTTTGGAGGCTATTGATGATAATGGAGTAGTTCATTGAACATACATTAGTTGAACAGTTAATTGATACTTCAGTGCGATTCCAGAAACTAATTCAGCTATAACTTGTAATTTAGTTGGGAGAGATGATAAAATTGATGATATGGTATTTGGTCCTACACTTAATTTTGAAAGATGAGGTGATTTAACAGTCGGGATGTCTATGGCTGATTATACTTGAGATGGGACTATTGATGTATTAGTAGATCATTCTCAACCTTGAGAAGCATTGACTCTATTATATATGTGAGAAGAAAACTTTGAATGAGTTATAAAATATAAAGGTGAAACAAAATCTGAAGTTATTAGTAACTATTATTCAGATATAGTTATGCCTAATGTTAGTGATGTAAATGGTGATTGATTTATAGATAAATTATTAATAAATGCAATAACAGGAAAAACTACAGTAACTTTCTGAAAAGGAAACTGAGAATACTATTATGTTCCACAAATAATAGATAAACGTATTTATTGATTTAGAGATTTTAATAATGATTGATTAAATGATTATATATTTGCTAATTGAAAAAACTATACAATTGTATATCAAGTGGCTCCAGTCGTAACAGATCCAGTCGTAACAGATCCAGTCGTAACAGATCCAGTTGTAACAGATCCAGTTGTAACAGATCCAGTTGTAACAGATCCAGTTGTAACAGATC
>CAXBVF010000006.1:0-29700 GCA_963979005.1 uncultured Candidatus Altimarinota bacterium
TTATCCACTACAACTATCACAGGTATCCACCTCTAAACTCATTGATCTAACATAGTAAACAGTTTTTATTCATGCTTTATGTGCTTTCATATAGTATTGATATAGTTCTCATGGAGATGTATTTGCTGGATTAATCATCCATTCAAATGAAACTGATTGATCTATCCATTTATAAACAACAGCTACCATATCAATAACATCATTCATATCAATGTTTACATATTCTTTATAATACCAAAAATTATCTTCACATAGGTTTGGTGCAACGTTTACACTTGGCGCTATTGCATTTGTTTCAACAAAATATTTCTTGTATATTGGTAAAATAGATGCTGTTGTTCATACAACTAGTGCAGTAGAAGTATTTGGAGCTGGAGCTAAATGATAGGCAAATCTCATACCATGAGACTTTATCTTATCTATTAGTTTCAACCATTTATTACTCATTTTTGAATTATTTCTAAACCAATTTGCATCTTTTCATATAAGTATTCATTTAGACCACTCAGATCCTTCATATACGTCATATGTTCATCTTTCTTTTGCTAATTCGTTTGAAGTTTTCAATGTTCTATAAGAATATTTTTCAAATAATACATCAACTACTTCCCTAGCTTCTTTTGTATCATAAGCTAATTTATTAACAGCTAAGTATTCAGCTAGTCATAAAAATCATAATCATACAGATCTGTATTTTAATGCCGTTCTTTGAGCTTCTTTAATTGGATAAAAATTCAAATCTATAACATTGTCTAATAATCTCATAGCAATTGGAACTACCTTTTTAATATCTTCGTCTGTATTTACTTTTGCAACATTTATAGAAGCTAAGTTACAAACTACAGAATCACCTGGTTCATATTTGATAACAATTTTACCATCTTCTAATTCTTCTTCTACAAATTTAGATGTACTAGTATTTTGACATATTTCTACACATAATTGAGTTGAATAAATATTCCCCGCATGTTTATTAGGATTAGCCGCATTTACAGTATCTCTAAAGAAAGCATAAGGCATTCATGTTTCTACTGTAGCTTTTAAGTAAGCCTTGAATAGATCTTTAGCTTCAACTACTTCTGTTAATTCTAAATCAGGATTATTTTCACATTCAACATAAAATTTCTCGAAATCCTCTCAGAAATGATCTTGTAATTTTTTTCCTGTTTTATCTGAAATTTCTTTTGGATCAAATAAACTCCATTTTTCGTTATTAGCTACTCTTTCCATAAATAAATCTGGAAAAGTTACAGCTGGAAATACATCAAAGGCTTTAGTTCTAATATCTCAAGTTTCTGTTTGCAAATCTAAAAAAGTATATATATCTCTATGAAAAATATCAAGAGTAACAGATATAGCTCATGCTCTAGCTCATAATTGATTAACTGCAATAGCAGTGTCATTTATAACTTTTATCCAAGGATTAACTCAACCAGCAGCTCATTTTACTCATCTAATATAAGCTCATCTAGATCTGATATTTCAAAGATATACTCATATACCTCAACCATACTTAGATACTTGTGCCATATTTTCAATAGAATGATAAATAGCTCTTAAATCATCATCTACATTAAATTTAAAACAACTAGATAATTGGTGAAAATTTGTTCTAGCATTCAGTAGTGTAGGAGTTGGAAGTGAAATTTTACCAGTTGAACAATAATCATATATTTTCTTTGCAATTTTCATTCTATCTTCCTTTTTTTCAGGCATAGCTAAAAATAATGCAACACTCATATACATTTCTTGAGGAAGTTCTTTTACTACTTTGTTAGGATTCAATAGATATCTTTTTTTATACATCAGAATAGTTGTATAATTATAATCGAAATCATTTTCCTTTTTTAAGTAATTACCAGCCTCAATAATATCATCCTCAGAATAATGATCATAAAAATCTTTTGAATATAAACCATTTTTTACATATTCATCAAATAGTGCTTTATAATGTTTAGCTTCATAAATCTTTTTGATATCCATTCATCTATTATTTGATGCTTCTTTATACAAATCAATTAATGCAAGTCTACCTGCTATATACTGCCATGAAGTATTTTCAACAGAGACTAGATCTACTGCTGACTTTATAAGCATTTGTGTAATATCTGCTGTTTGCATTCACTCAACAAGGTACTTCTTCAAGCTATCAGATATTTCTTCAAATCTACATTTACGAGCTAATTTATAAGAAACTATTTTATAAGTTTTTCTTACTTTTTCTATATCAAAATTCTCCTTATCTCATGAAGTTTTCTTGATTTTTAAGGTATTTTGTTCTATTTTTTTCTCTATTTTTTCTTTTGCCTTTTCTCTTCTTTTATTTCTATCATTTCTATATATGATAAAATGTTTCATAACTTGAAAATGACCTGATTCCATCAAAACTATTTCAACTTGATCTTGAATCATTTCAATAGTAACAAACTCAGCTCCATCAGTATTAATTAAGAATTCTTTTAATCTATCTATAACTTTGTCAGTAACTTCGTCTACAAATCATATAGTAATCTCTCATACTGCTTCTGCAGCTTTTTCAATAACCCTTTCTATTCTACTTCTATCAAAGTTTACTAGGTCTCCTTCTCTTGTTTTAATAACTTTTAATTTCATATTTCTTGTACAATTTAAATAATAATGACTTAGATAAAGTTAACGATTTTTTCCATTTTTGCTACAATTTTTAGAACAGTCTTGTGAATAAGTTTTTTCAAAATGTTAAAAACTTGAATTTTTCTCTTATATAACAATAACTTAGTTTTTATAAAATATATTAAAAAATAAATTAAAAAATAAGCAATAAAATAGTTTTTTAACAAAAAATGTTAAAAAACTATTTTATTAGTATCACATAATATTTTTTAAGAATAAAAGTGATTCTAGTTAATTTAAAGGAAAATATTCTTATTCAGGCTTATCTAATTGTATTATGTTCTGTTCTTCATTCCCTGTTTGTCAGCTTATTTTTACAACATCCTTCTCTATTAAATTAAATTTTTTGTAAGCAGTGTTATAATGATTAACTGTAGTTCATAATGTTCATCATAATTTTGCTAAATATTCTTCATATGCCGATAAGTGTTTCCCTAGTTTTTCAACTTGCTTTTGTATATCTTTTGCGGACTCTTCAATTTGCAAAGCTCTAAGTCATTGTAATACTGTTTGAAGATATGCATAAAAGCTTGTAGGGCTAACAATTATAACCCTTTTCTCCCTAAATGCATATTCTATCAAATCAACCGTATCAACTTTTAAGCTTCAAACCTTATTCACAAGTAAATCATAATAGATTCATTCGCTAGGAATAAACATAAATGCAAATTCCATCGTTCATTCTTCTGGTTTAATATATTTACTTGTTTCATCTATTCTCTTTTTTAAATCATTTCTGAAATCTTTTACAAGAGCTTCTTTTAGGGATATATTTTCCTCAGCTATTATTTTATTATAATTCTCAAGTGAAAACTTAGAATCTATAGGAATTATCTTATCTTTTACAAAAATAACTCAATCAACTATATCTCAATTTTTAAAAGAATACTGCAACTTATAGTTATCTGGAGGTAGAATATTTTTTAAAACACTTTCTAAAAAATATTCTCACAATATTCATCTTTGTTTTGTATTTTTTAAAATACTTTCAAGTCCTTCAAGTTGACCTCAAATATCCTTTATTTGCTTATTTGTAGTATCTAAATTAGACAATTTTTTAGTTATTTCCTCAATTTGTCTATTCGCATCATGACTTATCTTTGAATTTATATCAAAATTTTTCTGGGTATTTCTATTTGATTCTCAAAGTTTATAATCAATATTTTTATTCAAACTAATAATTTGATCCTGTATCATTTTAAGTGAAGTACTATCAAATTTAGCATCCTTTTTTGTGATTAAATAAAAAATTACAGCTATCAGTATTGATACAATGATAATTAATACTATTTCTAGATTCATAGTGTTTTTTTAATAAAATAATTTGCAAAATGTAGTATATAATATATAATATATTTACTTTAGTAAGATTTTGATTGCTTACAATGAAGCCAGTAGAAATACTGGTGGACAATAAATTAGAAGTTTAAAAGTTTTTTAAGCTTCTTTTTTATTATATTAAAAATTCTATAATTTAGCTTTGTTTCTTTAACATAAAATCTATTTGTGTGCATCATTCTAATTTGATATAATAAAGCTGTATATTCTATTCCCTCAATATTATAATTTGCAAACCATGTTCATTTTTTAATTTGTGTACTCAAAGGAACAATAATACAATTTGTATGTGATAACTTTTTCATAACTAAAACAGGTCTTCTAAATTTATTTCATTTTCAACAAGATTCTGATTTAATATTTAGTCAAATATGAGTCCACCAAATTTCTCATTCTTTAATTATAATGTTTTTGGACTCATTTTCTATTTCTTTTTTTAATTTATTCCAGTTATCAAAATCTTTTTCCATTGTTTATTTTAAATTATTTATACTTTTTTAACTAAGTTCCTTAATAATATAAGGAATAATATCTCAAGCTTCTTTTATATCTTCTGGTAATTGTCATAATAATCTATCTATATCACGTGGATTATAACCCATATTAGTAAGTGTTGATTTAATAGAACTATGTAAGTCAGCTGAAATAGTAGTAGCCTTAGTCATAGTTTCAGAATTTGAAATAGATATTCAAAAATCCTTATCTTTTAATTCAAGAATAATTTTACTAGCCATTTTTTTTCAAATTCACTTAATTCATTCTATAGTTTTATTATCTTCTCATTGAACTGCAATAACTAATCTCTCAATTCCAAGTGACAAAATTTGCATAGCTACTTTTCATCATACTCATGAAATTTTTATTAGCTCTCAAAAAATCTTTTTATCTTCAATATCTATAAAACCAAAAAGACTTTGATTTCATTCAGTTATATGATGATAAACAAACATTCAAACTTCAGATTCTAATCATAATTTCGAATATGTAAGCTCATTTATTCAAACACTATAACCTACTCAGCCATTAGTAAGTATAGTTGTAGATAAAAAATCTAATTCTATTATTTTTCATTTTAAATAAGATATCATAAGCTTTATTTTTTAATAAAATATTTATTATATACTCGGATTATATACAAATTAATAAATTAACCAAATATTTTTACAAAACTCTTTTTACAAAACATAGTTTTTGATTATAATTCTCCCGTTTAATTAAAAGAATAACTAATAAAAATGATAGAAAAAATTATAAAAGCGATATTTGGTGACCCAAGTGAAAAAAAAGTAAAAGAAATAAGTCAATTTGTAGAAAAAATTAAAGAATTTGAAACTGCTCAAGAAAAATATAGTTTAGAAGATATTCAAAACAAAACTTCTGAGTTTAAAGCCATGTTTGAATGACTTAATTTTGAAAATGAAGAAGATTCTAAAAAGATTAAAGAAATATTAGAAACAATTAAATTAGAAGCATTTGCATTAGTTAAAACTGCTTGTAAATTAATATATTTAAAAGAATTTGAATTAGAAGACTGAAAAAAAATTACTTGGAATATGATTCCTTATGATGTTCAGCTTATATGAGGTCTAGCAATTCATGCTGGGAATATTTCTGAAATGAAAACTTGAGAATGAAAAACTCTAGTTGCTACTCTACCTTCATATTTAAATGCTTTGACATGAAATACAGTTTCAATTGTTACTGTTAATGATTATCTAGCAAAAAGAGATTCTGAAGAAATGGCTATTTTATACAAAACTTTATGACTTAAAACATGAGTTATTTATAATTCTCAGGACAAAGAAGAAAAAAAGACAGCATATGAATCTGATATACTTTATGCTACAAATAATGAGCTAGGATTTGATTATCTTAGAGATAATATGGTAGTAAAAAAAGAAGATAAAGTTCAATCTAGATTATTTTTTGCAATTATTGATGAGGTTGATTCTATTCTAATAGATGAAGCTAGAACTCCTTTAATTATTTCTATGCCAGATGATGAGCCAACTAGTAAATATACAAAATTTGCTGCTCTTTCTAAACAATTAAAAAAGACAGAACACTACAAAATAGATGAAAAATGAAAATCTGCTACTCTAACGGAGGACGGTATTAAAAAAATAGAAGAATTACTTCATATTGATAATATATATGTATCAGAACATTATAATGATATCCATCATGTAGAAAATGCCTTAAAAGCTATAGCAGTATTTAATAAAGATAAAGATTACTTGGTTCGTGACTGAGAAGTAATGATTATTGATGAACATACATGAAGAGTTTTAGCTGGTAGAAGATATTCTGATTGACTTCATCAAGCCTTAGAAGCAAAAGAAAATGTAGATATACAACAAGAGTCGAAAACCCTAGCAAGCATAACATTTCAAAACTATTTTAGAATGTTTTGGAAATTAGCCTGAATGACTGGTACAGCTCAAACAGAAGCAGAAGAATTTTACAAAGTATATGCACTAGACACCCTAGTTATCCCTACAAATAAACCAATAGCTAGAGAAGATAGATCAGATTTACTTTTCAAAAATGAAAAAGGTAAATTTGATTATGTTATTAAGCTTATAAAAGAAATGCACGAAACTGGTCAACCAATATTAGTTGGTACAGTATCAGTTGATAAGTCTGAATATTTAAGTGCTAGGTTAAAAAAAGAAAATATTAAACATAATGTACTAAATGCTAAGCATCATGAAAGTGAAGCTGAAGTTATTGCTAGTGCCGGGCAAGAATGAACTATTACTATTGCTACAAATATGGCATGAAGAGGTACAGATATTAAACTAGGTAAATGAGTAGTTGATTTAGGATGATTAGTAATCCTAGGTACTGAAAAACATGAAACAAGAAGAATAGATAATCAACTCAGATGAAGAGCTGGTAGACAATGAGATCCATGAGTTACTCAATATCTTATTTCTCCAAATGATGATATAATGAGAATTTTTGGTGGAGATAAATTATTCTCTGTTTTTAACTCTCCTATGTTTGCTTCCCTTCCAGATGATGAACCATTAGCTCAAAGTTCAATGCTTACAAAAAGAGTTACTGGTGTTCAAAAACAAGTAGAATGACATAACTTTGATGTAAGAAAACATATATTAGAATATGATGATGTTATTAATAAACATAGATGAATTATTTATTCTAAAAGAAACAAAATACTAGATGCTGAAAATATTGATGAAGATATCAAGTGAATGGTAGCAAATCAAATAAAAAAAGTAGTATTAGCTGAAACAACTAAAGTTTCAGAAACAGAAGAAATCAACAAAAAAGAAATAATCATAAAGGTAAATGACTTTTTATGACTTAAGGCAATTGATGATACTATAGAAAATGATGACATAAATGGAATAAAAGATCCTTATGAATTAGCTGATTATATTGCTAATATATGACTTGAAGAATTAGATAAATTAAAAGAAAAAGTAATTGATGTTGAGGCCTATTATACCCTAGAAAGAAGAATAGTACTACAATCTATTGATAGATTATGGATGAGACATATAGATGCTATGAGTAGATTAAAAGAAGAAGTTGCTTTTGAATGATATGCTCAAAGACAACCATTAGTAGTATATAAAGAAAAAGCTTACGATAAATTTAATACACTTATTGATGAACTAGAATATAAAACAGTTAAATCTATGTTTTCTATAAATCAAGTACAAGAAGTAAAACAAGTTGATATGAGTTCAAAAGATTTAGAATACAAAAATGTATCAGTACAAGATTCTACAAAAATAAATAAAGAATCCCCTACTACTAGTGTTAAAACAAATGCAAATCCATTATTTAATAATCCTGGTAATGCTCCTAAAAATGACTCTAATAAAAAGAGAATTAGAGTATAAAAAAAAGCTTAGTCTGAGTTAGACTAAGCTTTTTTTATTCGTCAACATAAATTATTAGATTTTTTCCTTTTTTTATGATAAAATAATATAGATATTTAATAATAAATACAAAAATATGTTTGATCCATCAAAATTTGAGTTAGATTTAGATAAATCTAAAAACGAAACAAATAATGATAAAGCTGAATGACAAGCTATAAATACAGAAGAAAATACTGCAAATAATAGTAAAGTAGAACTAGAAACTAAACCAGAAACTCAAGAAGTTTTAGGTGATTTTAATGACACTGAAGCAAAAAATGAAGAAGTTAGCACAAAGCAAGATGATATTCTGGCAAGTACTGAGACTAATAATGAAATAGAAATTAAAGTCGAAGAAAACTCTGAAACAAAAGTTGAGGAAAAAAATACTTGAGAAACTGTTAGTGATGAAAGTGTATGACAAACAGAATATGAAAAAAATATTACTAAAGCCCCTATTCAAGAAGAAAGCAATGAAAACCAAGTAGAAGAAAAAATTGTTTTTGATATTAATATTACTTCAATAGAAGCAATATTAACGCTATTAACTGAACAAAAATATGATTTTGTAGTATTTGAACCAAGCTCTGAAGCAGTTAAAATAAGCTTTAGAAAAGATAAAGTAGTTCAAGATACAAAATATATCAAGTACCCTATCTATTCAAATATACTAGTTAAAGCCAAAGTATTAACTAAATTAACAGTAGAAGAAACTGAATCAGAACAAGAGTGAGCTTGAGAAACAGTAATTAAAAATAAAACCTATAAAATAACTTCAAAGGTAGTCCCTTCTGATTTATGATCTAAGCTTTTTATAAAAGCGGCTGCTATAGATAAAAAAGTAGTTAAGAAAGAGGCAAAAAAGACTTCAATGAGTCAAATTTTTACATTTTTATGAGCTATTGCTTTTATTACATTAATAATCTGATGAGCTTTCATAGGGTTTATAGCATTGAATGCTAAAACAATGGACGATGTAAAATTCTTTTATTCTTTATGAATAAACCTAAATGATATAAATAATTTTATCTGACAAGCACTTGCTATAATATTTTCTATATTACTTTTTATAGAAACAATATTCTTAATAATAAACTTATTTAAATTTTCTCTTACAAAAAAAGAATTCAAACAAAAGAAAATTAGATACTGAATATTATCAACAATAGTATTAATAATCACATTTTCAACAGCAACAGCTTGGATGATAATTGATCAAAAAATAAAGTCATTACCTAATTGGCAAGAAATAGCTTATTGAAATGTACAAGTACTTGATAATTCTAAATTATTAAGTGAAACATTTTTTGGTAGAGAATGATCATTAATTCAAGATACATCTAATCTAATAGGTCCAATTGAAATAAAATTTGATTTAACTAATTTTGCAAATAAAGAAGAACAAAAATGATTAAGCATTAAAAAATATACCTGGGATTTCTGAGATGATAACATAGTAGAAACTCCAGTCCCAACTGTAATTCATAACTTTGATACAAAAGGTAATTTTGTAGTACAATTAACTATTAGTGAAGTAGATTTACAATGAAATTTAATTGAAAAAGTAGTAGATAATATACCTAGTGTGAATATTTCATATGTTGTTGAAATAAACGAAGAAAAGTTAAATAATTGATGAAAATTAGTAGATTTTGATGCTAGTTCATTAAAAGAATTATGAAAAGTTGAGTGGTATTTTATGGAAGATCTAAATGAACCTGTATGGAAATGAGATATATTTAGAATATGAAAACCAATATTTGAAGAAACTCTAGTATGAATGTATATTAGAAGAAATGATAAAGAATCTGAAGAATTAGATAAATTATTTATTATTAGCTGAGAAGAAATATCTGGTTTAAATGGTGAAATAACATATGATAGATGATTAATAAATGATTTAGAATTCACTCTACAAGTAGAAAACTTACAAAGTGATTTTTGAAATTGATATATAGAAGAATATAAATGGATAATTTGAGACAAAGAAATAAGCCAAATATGAGATATAGATAATCCAACAGAATCTAGTAAAATAACATATGAATTTGATTCTTATTGAACACATGATGTAAAAGTAGTAATAAAAGATTCTGCATGAGAAACAAAGGAATTAACTACTACAATTGATATGGCTAAAAGGTTAAAATTACTTAAAGCTCTTAGAATATATAATGATTGAGAATTATTAGAAGATATTAAATATGAAGTATGACTTAATGAATACTATATAAATGAAATATGAATTCCTACCGTTATAGAACTTGATGCTAGATTTATAAAAGCGAATAACTCTCTTTATACTCTAACAAAAGTTGATTGGGATTATAATTCAGATTGAGATATAGATGAATCTACAAAAACCTGAAATTATGAAGTCAATACAGAATGAAATCATACAATAACAGTTCATTATGAATTTACTAATAGAAAAATAGCAGATGACAAAATAAATTTTAAAGAACAAATCTTTATAGAATGACTTAGAAAAGAGGCAATTATAAGATTTGATATTACAAAAGAAAGTTCTTATGTACCAGTTGCGGTATCCTTTGATGCATCAAAAAGTCAGGTAAAAAATGAGGATATAGAAAAGTTTATATGGGATTATGGTGATGGTTTCTCTGAGGAATGAGATGCTGTAAATCCATGACATAAATATACTACTGCATGAGATTATGAAATTAAATTAAAAGTTGTAACAACTAGTTGAAAAGAATATGAAACTAGTAAGAAACTTATATTAAAACCAAAACCTCAAAGTGTAGAAATAACAGCAAGTATGAAAACTTCATATACTGGACAAGGAATTGATTTTTCATCAAATGATTCTGAATGACAAATTATATGATATTTCTGGGATTTCTGAGATGGAAAAACTTCTACAGAAGCTAATCCTACACATACTTATTATAAAACTTGAGATTATAATGTTGTACTAAAGCTAGATTTCTCTAATAAAAATATATTAGAAGATGCTATGAATATTAAAATTATAGAAGAATAAAAAAATGGAAAATAAAAATTTAGAATTAATGAATATAAAAGATATTACTGATTATATTATAGAGACTTTTCATGTGCCATTAAGAAAGGATTTATTAGATGTTACATTTTTATTAAATAAGCTTGAAATAAAATATGATGACGAAGATCAAAGTATTTTATTTTTAATAGAATTTTTCTCAAAATTTAAACTAGAACTCTTTAAACATGTTAATCTAGAAGAAGAAATTATGTTTCCCGAGGCAGTTATTTGTGAAGAGTTACTAAATAGTAAGCTTAAATTAAGTCAAAAAAGAATTGATATAATTGAAGACTTGGTAAGTGATAAAATGATAAATGATCATACTGAATTTAATCTATTTCTAAAGGCTATATTAGATGAATTGAAAATATCACATTTAAATGGAAAAAATAATGTTGAATTTGAAAAAATAAAAGTATTATTTAATAAAATATATGATGACATGCAATTGCATACGGAAGTAGAAAATAATTACTTATATAATAAATGAATACAATTAAGAAAAGAGTTAATCGAAAAATTTGAACTAAAAGATATTAAAAAATAAAAAAGAATTAATAGTTAACTATTAATTCTTTTTTTGTTCAACTAAATCAAATATCAATTAAATTAAAATTTAATACTTTAGCTAATATTAAAGAAAGTATTTTTTCTTCCCTGATACAATTTCATAAGAATTCTTCTACTAATTTATTATAATCTGATATATGTATTCAGGCTATTACTCATCTATTTATTCATTTAAACATTGCCTTTACTTGTCATGATTCTCTGATTGGTGGATTAAAAAATATTTTTGCCCTCTGAGCTTTATAATCTGATCATTTCCAAATAATATTTTCTATTTTTACTGAAACTGTAACAAGTGGAACATTAAAATCAGGATCAAAACAATTTATATCTTCCCTCATAAATCAAAGCTCACTATAATATTCCTCTAATATTTTTATTTCTTCGGCAAGAGTAACTCAAATAATATGAATTTTTTTATTATTTTTTATAGCATTATCAAATAATTCTTTAAAGATTTCTAATTCGTCTTCAGGAGAATAAACATTAGAATACATAGCTGGCTTTTCATTTACTCTCTTCAATATTTCTTCATTTTTTCTTTCCTCTAATAAATCTGATATATGTATTATTGTAATTTCTGAATTCTCAGGATTAATTTCTAAATAATCAAATAAAAAGCTATTATCAAATAGCTCAGTATTCTCTATGTTAATTATGCTATCTTTAAGTATTTTTTTCATATAGTTAAATTAGACTATCCTAATATATCTCTTATTTCTCAAGGAGTTTTTCATTCACTTCTATATTTTAAAACAACATCAGCTCAATAAGTTTCTCTTAATTGTTTCAATAAACGATGTCCTTTTTTTCATGTACTTAATGGTTCAAAATCATCTCTCTCTATATTATTAACTGTCATATATTTTATTTTTTATTAGGAAATGTATCACTATAGATGCATCAGCAGTAATTCTGTCTGTAAATTTTATGTTTTTTTGTGTATTCTACACTTCTCTCGAATCAAGAGTTTTTTCTAAAAGCTATTTTTAAAAATTCTAAATTCTTCTTATCTGAATATTTATCTCATATTTTAAACATCTTATCTAGATCTTTATGTGGAGATATGTTTAAAGTAGTAGTCCAATGAATAATATTTAATTCTTCAGCTAATTTTGCTGTTTTTTTGAGTCTCATATCATAACATTTTGTACATTTTTCTCATTTTTCAGGAGTGTGTTCTAGTCACTTAATCTCCTGCATGAAGTTATCGACATCATAAGGACCTATAATATAAGGAACTTTTTCTATTTTACAAACTTTTTTAAAATTGGCAAGTCTCTTGTCATGCTCTTTCTTTGGCTGAATATTAGGATCATACCAAAAACATGTTATATCATACTTATCTTTTAAATCCATTATTGGAATAGTTGCATCTGGTCAACAACAGATATGTAATAATAGTTTTTGTTTAGCTTCTAATACCTTTTTTACAGGTTTATATGAAAGTCTATGGATTCAAGTAATCTTATCCTTACTAGTCAAATAATCTCTATGTTTTTTTGTACCATATCACTTGTGTTTTTCGATTCAAAAATCAGTATATAATTCTGAATATGTAGTCATTAATTTATCTCTAAAAACTTTAGCTATTATAGATGCAGCTCATATTTCAACAACTTTTCAATCTCAGCCAACTATAAATACTGGCTGTTTTTTAAGTTCATCAAATTTATAATTATCATTTCCATCAATAACTACACTAGAAATATTTTCATTATCTACTTTTCTTAAAAGCTCAATTAAAGCTCTTCTCATTGCTTCTCTATTAGCTTGTCTAATATTTATTTCATCGATTAAGTAGTTATCAACTACTCATACTCCAAAAAATACTTGTGGTCTACTTTTTTTAATCCCTCCCACTTCAGGTATTCCCTTTGGAAAAGGGAGACTTAATTCAATTAATTTTTTATATAATTTTTCTCTTTTTTTGTGTGTTAACTTCTTTGAATCGTTTATTTCATCAAGAAATTTTTTATTAGGTAAATTGTCAGAATCAAAACATAAAGCACAAGCTACAACTGATCAAAGCCAGGGTCATCTTCAAGCTTCATCAATTCAAATTTTTATTTTTCCCATTTTTTGACTTTTAAAATTATTATTCTGGTATATAATAATAAGAACTAAAAAATAAACAATTAAAAAAGTAAAATGGAATATAAAATATTTGGTTGTAAAGTGAATAAATATTACACAGATAAATGGCTTAATTCAAGCTATTTAGAATGAAAAAATGGTATTTTCATAGCCAGCTGTGTAGTTACAGATAATGCTAAAAGAAAATGGTTAAAATTTGTGAAAGATAGTTCAAAGCAACTAAAAGCTTGAGAAAAGTTATTTATTAGCTGATGTTGAGCATTCAAAGATGGGAAAGCACAGAGTGATTTTTTTGAACTTTACCCTGAAATTAATTACTTAAAAGATAGTATAGAAATACTTTGAGAAGATCCAGAAAAAGAAAAAAATAAACCAAAATCTCCAATTAAAATCAATTTAAAAAATATTCCTACTAATATTTATACAAAAAAGTTTATTCTAATTCAATGAGGATGTGATAGTTTTTGTACATATTGTTTAACTGTAAAAAAGAGATGAAGACATTTTTCTAGAAGCAAGGAAGACATATTGGATGAAATTCTTGATTTTGAAAAAAATAATTGAAAAGAAGTAGTATTAACATGAATCAATTTATCAGCTTGGTGACTTGATAATACAAACCCAGCTCCTAAGCTCCTCCCCACTAAGGAAGGGGAATATAAAATTCCTTCTAGATTAGCTGAATTAATAGAATATTTATTAGAAAATTCAAAAATTCCAAGAATTAGAATAAGTTCTATGTGACCAGAGTTTATAGATGATAAAGTATTAAAATTATTTGAAAATACTAGAATATATCCTCACTTTCACTATTCTATCCAGTCCTGAGCAACAAATGTTTTGAAATCTATGTCTAGACATTATGACTGAGAATATATGAAAAAACTCTTAGAAAAAACAAGAGCTATAAAAAGAAAAGATAATGTGAATATTAGTATATGAGCAGATATTATAGTATGATTTCCATGAGAAACTGAAGAAGATTTTAAGGATAGTTTAAAGTTGATAAAAGATTATAAAATAACAAAAGTTCATGCTTTTCCCTTTTCATGACATAATTTATGAGAAGATGTTCCAGCTTGAAAGTTTCCAAATCAAATAGATGATAAAACAAAAAAAGAAAGAATGTGGGAGCTTATGAACTTGGCTGATAATATAAGAGATGATTTTATAGACGAAAATATATGAAAAGATCTAGAAGTACTCATAGAAGTAGTTAAAACTGATGAAAAGACAGGAAAAATAAAATGGAAATGATGGACACAAAACTATATAGAAGCAGATGAATCTAACTTTGAAATAGAATCATGAATTATTAAAAGAAATGAAATAGTTAAAGGAAAATTAATTTTATAAATAATCTAAAAAATATGTTTTATTTTATTATAGTAATATGAGTAATATTAGATTTGATAACAAAAAATCTAGCCTATTTATACTTACAAGAAAAGCTAGCTATTATATGAGATTTCATATATTTACAATTTATTACAAATCCATGAATTGCATTTGGTATAGAAATAAACCCTATTTTGTTAAAAATACTTACTATTTCTTTGATTATTCTAATTTTTTATTATCATAGATACGAAAGAAAAAATGAAAAAAAGAAGAAGTGAAAAAAACTAATTGATATTTCATTTGCATTAATATTAGCTTGAGCAATTTGAAATGCTTATGAGAGAGTTTTTAATTCAAATGTAATTGATTTTGTATGAGTTAAGTATTTTTCTGTATTTAACTTAGCAGATAGTTTTATAACAATTGGAGCAATTCTATACCTATATATACTTTATAAAAATAATTAATAAACTATGTCATTTTGACCTCAAAAAATCTCTTTTCCAGATATACTAATTAATTCACTTTGAAGCCTAATAGCTTGAGTTATTTGAAGTATAGTAATACTAATAATTACGTTTATACTAGGAGATTCTATAAATATTCCTGGAACTTTTAAATCATCTGAAATTTGATTAGAAACTAGTTCTATTTTTCCATTAATACTCTCTATTATTACCCTTATCTGAACTACTCTTACAGCATATTTAACATACAAATTATTAAATATGACTTCAGAAAAAAGATATAAAAAAAATATAATTGTCTCATGACAAATAGCATTCTTTGCATTCATTACTTACCTTTTTGTTACACCAGTTTATATATATACAGGTTTAATCGATTATAATTATATCATGTATATATTTCTAGTACACACTCTTATAGTTATTTTTTGAACTAGTATCATACTAGAATTATTAAACAACTATAGACATATTTTAATATGAATCTATGGTAGTTTTGTATGATTATTTGTAAGTATAATTATAACAGTATTAATATTTACATCATTCACTTCTTGATCAGCTAAACTTATTTCACTAGTTGTATTGCTCCCTGTTATAAACTTTACAGTTACATTCTTTAAGCAACTATTTGAATTAGCTTATTTTTATTATTATAAACTAACTAATCAAGATCAGCTTTGAGATATTTTCTACCAAATTGAAATGGAAGAAAAAGAATTACTTAGAGAAGAAGAAGAAAAAAATAGTATTTAATGAACTAAACAATAAAGTAACCCTAACCTGAATCCTTTCCCTTAATTTTAAGGGCAAGGGGCAACATTTACTTTATTGCAGCCTCCTTCCATTAGACTTAAGGGAAGGAATTTATCCGAAGGTGTATGCCCTTGTGGTACAAGGAGATGTTTACTTTTAATTTTTAACCATATTAACTTATGATCTCAATAGTACAACAAACAATAGACTTTTACTTAAAAAATTTTAAAACTCCTAGTTCATGAGATTTAAACATAGAAGATTTATCTCTTTTAGAAAAAAAATGATCAGTTTTTGTGACTATATATAAAAACTGAGAAATAAGATGAGCTTCTGGTAATATAAAAGAAATCAAAGCTAATTTAGTAGAAGAATTAATAGAAAATACTATTACGGCAATTTCAAAAGATACTAGATTTGAAGCAGTTAAAAATGATGAGATAAAAGATTTAAAAATAAGAATAGATTTAATAGAAAATAGAAATGTATTACAAGATAAAGCTATTATGCAAATTGATCCAACTAAATCATGAATACTAGCAATAAAAAAAGACTACAGCTCTATGGCGGCAATCCTTCCAAATATTAATCCTATACTTCTCAGCTGAGAGGATTTAATTCCAGTATTAGAAACTAAACTTAATACAAAGAAATTTGCAGAAAAGGATTATATTTTATACCAAATAGAAACAAAAGTTGTTGATAACTTTGAAATAAAAAAATAAACATTTTTAGACAATAAAAAAACCTGTTAAATTAACAGGTTTTTTATTTTAATTATTATGGATTCTTTATTACCATTGGAGATGCCGCAGCACATGCTCATTCTGTTCATGTTGCATTAACACAATCATATAAAACAACCGTAGCAGCTAATCATGCAGCTAAACTTACAACTGTATTATGATCAGTATCAGTTACATTTATTCATATTTCTAATCTAACAGGATCATTTCATCAATCTGTAGCAGCTTTTCATGATATACTACCTGATTGCTCAAAGTGAGTAGAAACTTCATATTCTTGAGCTGGAATTGAGTTTGAATCATCAGATACATTATAAAGGTAATCAAAAACTGAATTTGCACTAGCGTTACCACTTTTAGGATCTTGAGGCATTTTAGGAACGTAAGCTTCTACATTAGAAAATGTAGTAGCATCAGGATATTCTCAAGCATCTTGATATTCTTGTTCTACACCTGATTGAACAGCTTTTATATCTGTTATTCTAGTACTATCTCTAGCTTTTTGAATCTGAGAAGTATATACAGATGTAGCACCAGTAGCAAGGATACCAATAATTGTGATTACAACTAATAATTCTATTAGTGTAAAACCTAGTTTTGTTCTTTGTAATTTCATAACAAAAATATAATTAAAATTTAAAAAATGTAATATAACATTCTTATTATATAAAAAGATTAATTTTGTCAAAATTAATCTTTATAATGAATCGCATCAACTGGACATGAAGCTATTGCATCGTCTATTCATTCGGCATTTGAACTATTCATTCCCTCTTTTGCAAAAGCTTTTCATTCATCATCTAAATCAAAAACTTCTCCGCATATAGCAACACAAGCACTACAACCAATACAGTTTTCATTTACATATGGAGTTTTGATATCTCCTTTTTTATCATCTCATGACATATTTATAGTCTATTATTAAAGTAAGATATGAATATTATAGTTTTTATAAAAAAAATTCAAACTTAAGTTTATAAATAATTTATAAATTCCAGTTTAAATTTTTAATGGTCCATCTTTAAGGTCAGCCAAAATGTTTGTATTCCTTAATTAAAGGATATATATAAGCAGCCTGTTACTTATTTGAAAGAATTTACACCGATCTAGTAAAGTACTATTTGTGTAACTATAGTCAACAAACAATTTTTTACAAAATTATTTGCGTCTATACTTAACCCTCAGCAAAATAACTACCAAGAACTGCCTAAAGCTTATGCGAGTGTAAGGAAAATTAGAATTGACCTGCCACCTGTAAAACAGACATAAACATTATAATAATATTGATTTATTTGTAAAATAAAATATTATAATTATATACAATTTTATTATAAAAATACAAAAATATGTTTAAGTATAATCTGACTAGTTTCCCTAGTTTCGATATAAATTCAAAATGTATTGACACTATATTAAATATAATTTCTAATATAGTAGAAAAAGAACAACTATGAACACTAAATATAGTGTTCTTAGATACAGGTAGTATACAAAATTTGAACAACAATTATAGAAAGATAAATAAAGCTACTGATGTACTGAGTTTTCATTATTTTGATGACTTTTCTTCCCTAAACGATGATGATATTGCATGAGAGATTGTTTTGTCAGAAGACAAGATTATAGAGCAAGCAAAAGAGTATGGTTTATGAGAAGAAAAAGAATTTTATAAGCTTTTTATCCATTCAGTTTTACATATTGTATGATATGATCATGAATTAGACAATGATTACAAAATTATGCAAGATTTAGAAGAAAAAATATGGAAAGAAGTATTTGAAAAATAGATAATTATAAGTAGAATATAATTAATTTAAGAATTAACCCACCTTTGAATTTCCTCCCTAATATCAAGGAGGAAGGCCACAAAAAAATATAATTGGTACTCTTTCCCTAATATTAGGGAAAGAATTTATCGTAGTGTATGCCCTTGTGGTACAAGGTTGGCTTATTTTGTATAACTTATACATATTATGCAATACAAAATCCCTGTTCAAATAGAAAATGAAGACCCTATAGTATTAGGATTAAGTCTAAGACAATTAACGATTATAATCATATGATGATGAATATGATATACTCTGTTTACTTCTCTTGCACCAAGTATTTGAGCAGAAATAGCAGCTATCCCTGCTTTAATTATTGCGTGATTAGCAGTAATAATAGCAGTTTTTAAGTATTCTGAAATGACTTTTGTTCCATTTATATTTTCTTTTCTCAGATTAAAAACAAATATAAGTGAAAGAAGATGGATAAAATGAGTAGATGGTTTTCAACCAATAGATGTATGACATTTAACAACTAGTAATTCTAAAAAAGATGAGAAAATAGATTTCTCAAACAAAATTGATAAAATTAAGGAATTAGAGGATCAATTACATAAAATATAAACTATTAAACATAAAAATGGCAATAAAAAATACAAAAAAAGCACATCCAGATGATTCTACACAAAAATATCTTCCTTTTTCTCAAATAAGAGAAAATATTATAGTAATGAAAGATGATAGTGCTAGATTAGTTTTGAGATGTAGTACTGTAAATTTTCTATTAAAAAATACTGATGAACAAGATGCTATAATAATAAGTTTTCAAAGATTTCTGAATTCTTTAGACTTCCCTATACAGATTCTTGTACGTTCTAAAAAATTAGATATTGATTCTTATCTTAATAATTTAAATGATAAGGCACTTAAACAAACTAATTCCTTATTACAAAATCAAACATATGAATATATAGAATATCTTCGTAAACTTATTGAAGTAGCTCAAATTATGAAAAAAGAGTTTTATATAATCGTACCATTTGATGAAGTTGAAAATAAGAGTGTAAAGGATGATAGTATTATGTGAGTATTTAATGCTTTTTTCCAATCAGTCTATGGTTGAACTGATTTATTGAAAATAAGATCTCAAATTAAAAATTTTAATCAAATGAAAAAATGATTAATTTCTAGATCAAACTCAATTAAAACTTGATTAGAAAATGTTTGACTTAGAGCTGATGTTTTAAATAAACAAGAGTTAGTAAGTTTTCTAACTGAATATTATAATCCTAGTCTAGATAGTCTAGTTCCAATGTGAAAAGACGTAGCTGAATACAATCTAATAAATAATTAATATGAATGAATTACAGGCTCTAAATCAAGAGCATAATAAATTAATTTGAAAAATTAAGAGATGGTCCTCTAATATATCTTATTCTCTACTTTGATTCTTACTTTCTCTAGAGTTAAGTTTTGCAGATGGATGATTTCTATGAAATTTTAGAGATGATGATCCTGAGAAAACAGAAACTGCTCTTAGAAATGGAGATATAGTCCTAAAAGATATACCAAATATTTTAAAATGAGCTATCGATTTTTTTATAACTATCGCCGGAACAATTGCAATAATTTTTATAATAATTTGATCTTATAAAATTTTGTTTGGTTCTCTTGAGGGTGACCAAACAAAGTGAAAAGATACTATAATAATGGCAATCTCATGATTTGCTATCGCCTCTCTAGCATGGTTTATAGTAAAACTTATAATAGATAATTTGAGTTAAAATAATTGAGCTGTATTTATATAGCTCTTTTTTTATGGCTTATTTTGTATTGGAAATACATCATCTCTTGACATATCACTAATTATATGTTATACTAATAATATAAGCTATAATTTAAACTAAAAAATTATGTCAAAACCAACAATGGCCTGATTAGCCTTAGGTGCTGCATTAAGTATATGATCTGTAGCTGCTGACTGAAATAATACAGATAAAGTATGACAAAATCTTGATCAAGCTGATAAAACAATGGAGCTTGATGATATTACATATTGAACAAAATGAAGATTATCAGAATTGTTAGGTCAATGTGATTTTAATGATGATAAAAAAATAAATATAAGATCGGATATAGGTAAAACTTGACCAGATGGAAAAGTCATTACAAGGAAGGATGTTATAAAAGAAGTTAGGTGTGAGCAAAAATTTGATCATGCAAGATTGGATAAAAGTATAGCAGAATTAGATAAAAGTATAGCAAAAAACAAGGCAGAATTAGCAGTATTAGATAGTGAATTAATTCAGTTAAGGAAAGATTTATTAAATGGAAAGAGAACAATTAAAGAATGAGCAGCAAGAATGAGAGAATTAGATGAACAAATTAAGAATTTAAAAAATTCAATTTTACAAAAAATATCAAAAAAATAATATATTTGTTTCTAATAAATAATTATGATAAAATAATATAGAATATAAATTTCTATATTATTTTTTTATGGCTTGATGATTAGAGTGAAATAGATCAAATGAAGTAATACAACCCGTTGAGAAAACGGGTGTTTGAGAAGTTGACAAATTTGACAGTATTGAATCTCACGCAGTTAATTAAACTTGCTTTTTTTATTAAAATGAGTATAATATTTGACAAGTACAATAAAAAGCAGTATAATATAGTTATAATATATAATCTAATATATAAATTATGGCAATATCTGAAGCATGAAAGGTTGCAGTTGCAGCATCATTAGCATTATCATGAGTAGGATTAGAAGCTCAAACAAAAGATGAAGTATCTGCTGATACTATATCTGCTTTATCAGCATTTAAATCAAGTACAGAATTAGTGTTAGATACCCCAGAAACTGCAGAATGAAAAATTGATGGTTTATTATGAGGTCTAGAGGATAGAATAAATGCGAAACTACCAAAAGGTATTCAAGTAGCAGCAAAATCAACATGAACTATGACAGATGCAAATGTAGATTGATACTATGCAAGAAGTGAGTTATGAAATTTTCAGTTTGATACAGAGGCAGAATTAGCATTGTTTGAAGAGTATTCAAAAAAATTATGAGGAGAGGCTGCTTATTTAGCTTTTGAATTAGTAAAAGGTAAAAAAGAATTTATTGATAATTATATGAAATCATCTGATAAAGAAGAAGATGAAAGTTTGGCTGATGTAGAGGAACGGTGGGATGATATATTTAATGAATTTTTTATCATTGATAATGTAACTGATGATATGGAATTCTTAGTTAAACATGCTCCAAATCTATCTCAATATGTAAGAGAACATTGAAAAGATTTCTGAAAAAATAATGTTTCAAGAGATCTTTGATATCTAATATGAGCTAATGAATTAGATAAAAGAGCAGCTGAGAATAATGAAAGAGCAGCGGAAAATAATAGAATTGCAGCAGAAAAGAATAAAATAGCAGCAGAAAAGAATAAAATAGCAGAAAATTTTAGGAAAATTAATGCTAAATTTGGAAAATAATAGTAAAATATGATAAGATATTATAGTAAATTATAATATCTTTTTTTATGGCTGAAGCTTTTAAAAATGAATCTACAAATATTGAATCATCTCAAGAACAATCTTGAGATATTTTAGAGTGATTAAAAAATGATTTAAAATCTCAAATTCAAGATGAATTACTTTTGGGATATGCATTAAAAGATTTATGAAAGATTGATAATAAAGATATTGATGAGGTAAACACATTTAAATCAAATATTAATACTTTTAATAAAATAGAAGGAAGTATTCTAAAATATCAAAAATGAAATGAAGAATGATTTCTAGAATATATTTTTTCTGAACCCAATAAAAAAGAATATATACTAAGTCTTATTAAATGAGCTTCAAATAAAAAACTTAAAAAATATACAAAAACTAATGGTTATATAATAAATGATGAGACTTTTATTTCTTTTGAGAAAAGGTTTCATAAAGAAGATCTTTCATTGAAATATGCCAATGCAGCTGAAAATATTGCTAATACAGCTGAAAATGTTGCTAATGCAACCGAAAATGTTGCTAATGCAACCGAAAATGTTGCTATTGCAACCGAAAATGTAATTAATGAAAAACAAATATTTGAGTTAATTTTTACAGATAAGATATTAAAGGAACTAGATTGAGAATTTAAGGATGCGATTAGAGATATTCTAGATTGAAATAATAATAGCAATAGTAAAGTTCTAGAACTTCTTGAAAAAGATGATAAATTATTAACAAAGATATTAGATTTATTATCAGCAGACGAAGATACTACAAAGTATAAGGCATTTACTGATTATTTAAGAAATAGTAGTGATACACTAGCTTTAAAAATTCAGGAGTATGAAGATAAACCAGAAAAGGATAAGGTAGAAGAAAAACCAACTCCATTAAGAGAGACACAAGTTAATGCATTGATTGGTAAAAATAATACAATTAATGGTTCTAGGATAGAGTGAAAGGATGATGATGGTAATGATGTATTTGTTGATACAGGTGAAATTCCACCTATTCGTAAGATAGCTTTAAATGGTAGTGATTATAGGATGGAGACTGATGTTCCTATTTGAGATTTTTATGAGGCTATTGCTAAGTATGAATCTGCGAAGCTTAAGTTGGATGTGCAGAAGAAGGATTTGGATAAGAGTCTTTGAGCTCTAGAGACTAGTCTGGAGAAGACAGATTCTAGACTGGAGGAATTAGAAGAACTGGAAAAGCTATGATTGTGAATGGAAGAAGAAGATGAACAGGAAATAAAAAACTTGAGATTAGAAAAAAAAGAGATAGAAACAAAGATATGAGAAGTTAAAGAAAAATTAAGTGAACTTGAATGAGACTATGAAAGAATTGCAAATCAGTATAAAATAGATTTAGAAGAAAAAGTTGATGCCTATCGTGAAATGATGGAGCTAAAAGATAAAGAAACAAAAGAAACTCTTAAATTCCTTTCTCAAACTTGATTTGATATACTTCCCCAAACACTTACTGATCAAATAATTAGAGAATTTAAATGAAATCAGTTCTTGATTCCATGAATAGATTTGAATCCGCAGAATATTGATTTAAAAGATAGTAGATTCTGAGAAAAACCAAATGAGTTTTGAAAAGAATGATTATGAGATGTATGAAAAGAAAATCTGGTTAAATTTATGGAAAAAGCTATGTATGGTGAAGTTGGATGAAAGGATTCTGTGTTTAATTGAATAGATGTTACAAAATCATTTAATATAAACCCTACTGAAATAAATCATGAGCTAGAAAAATCTGGAGTCAAAACATGATCTGGATGGGATATAAATCAGATGAGGGATAATCTGAAGAAAGTAAAAGAAGAAACAATCACAGATGATTTCTGAAATGAATATCCAAAAGATAGTGCAGGATAATAGAGAATCTATTATTTAAAAAGTTAGTTTTTTTACATAAATTAAACAAACTTTTCACAAAAATTTTATGACAAACAAAAAACTAATAAAAATTGAACTTTTATTAGTTTTTTATATAATGAGATATGTAATATATAACTTTAAATATATGCAAGAAAATATTTACTCTTGGGAGTTTGATGACAAAAGAAATAGATGAACTTTATGGTACACTATTGCTTTATCAATAGTGATATGATTAAGTGTTTGGTGATTTCTTACTAAGCAATATTGAATGAGTTTTATAGTGCTTTTAATAGCATGACTCGTGTATTTTGTTGAGAATAATTCTGAGGATATAATAAAGGTTCAAATAAGTGAATTAGGTATAAAAATAGATAAAACATTTTATGATTTCACATCTATACAATCATTTTGAATAGTATATAAGTGAGAAGAAGCTAGTCTGTTAAGATTAAACCTGAATAAAAGATGACTTAGAAATATAGATCTAAAAATAACTGGAAAGATAGCAAAAGACTTGAAAGATATATTAATAGACTACATTGAAGAAGTAGCAAAAATTGAATTAAGTATGTCTGAAAAAATAATAAATCTACTAAAACTTTAATTTATATAAAAAAAATATGAGAATACTATTTTCTATACTATTTAATGCATCAATATTATTTTTAATGACTTATTTACTTGCCGCTAATCCAAGTAAATGAATTGAGGCTGGTATTGCTGTTGCTTGAGAACCAGAAGTGTATATTATTTGATGAATAATACTTTGATTAATTAATGTTACAATTAAACCTATATTAAAGATATTATCTATTCCATTATATTTTGTTTTTTTGTGACTTGTATCATTTTTAATAAACTGAATAATCTTATGGTTATTTGAAAATATTATAAACGATATATTAAAGGTTCCTTGAATGTCATATTCAATAAATTGATGAGTTAATTTTATAATTGCTGTTGCAATTTTCACAATTTTGAATATGTTTTATTCACTATTATTTTCTAAAAGATAACGAGATGTTAGATATGTTAAAATTCGCTGAAATTTTCATTGCTATTTTATTAATATTTTTTGTTTTAATTCAAAATAAAAATGTTAGTTTAAACTTAAGTAGTATGAGCTGAGGAATGGGAGAAGTTACAAAAAGATGACCAGAAAAAGTTCTTCATAATGTTACTATTGTTTTATGAAGTATATTTATATTAAATTCTATCGCATTATTTCTATTAAGTAAATAAAAACTTATCGCAAATTATGATAAATGAAAAAATTATAAAATTAAAAAAATACTTGTTCCTAATAAGTATTCTATTTTTAGTGCTTTCTTTAACTCATTTGGCTTATATATTTCTATATAATGACTCAAAGCTAGTTCCAATAGAGGGATGAACAGTTTCAGAATGACTAATATGAAGTTTTCCAAGCCTAAATCCATTAAAACCACTAACTTGAAATAATAAATATACTATTTCGCTTTTATATAGGTCTTTGTTAAAATATGACTTAAACGAGAATAATATTGTATCAGATCTAGCTAGTTGTGATGTCAGTAATTTGTTAAATATAGAATGTTATCTAAAGGATAATATATATTGGTCAAACTGAGAGGCTATAACAACTGAAGATGTTGTTGCTACTTTTAAAATACTTCAAAGTACTGGTGTTAATAAAGTTATTACTTCTTTGCTAGAAGGTACTGAAATAGAACAAAATAATAATACTATCACTTTTAAGAATACTAAAAAAGATGTTAATTTTCTTAACATATTTTTTCAACCGATTTTATCAAAAGAAACTATTGATTCTTTATGAATGGATACTATATTTTGAGACTTCCCTACACATGAACAAGTTTATTCATGAAACTTCAAAATATCTAACATATCATCTGATATGACAATATGAATTACAAAAATATTTTTAGATAAAAATGAATTTAATAATGAATGAAATATATCAAAACTAATAATAAAACTATTTCCTAATACAAATAGTTTATTACAAAATAAAGAAGCAATAAATATATTTAATGATAATGATAATATAATTGGTAATAGTATACCTAGATTAGAAAGCTATAAATATACTCTACCTCAATATGTATCACTTTTTATAAATCAGGATAAAGTAGAAGACTCTAATCTAAGAAATTTTATTTTTAATAAGATAAATACTACAAATTTAGTAAAAATTCTATGAGAAGATAATTTTTCTATAGTAGATAATCCATATTTAACTGAAACTATTATAAAAAGAGAACCTTCTAATAAAAATTTTGAAAAAATTATTAACTCACTTGGTTATTTAAAAAAATCAAAAATAATTGAAAATTTCCTACCTAAAACTAATAATATTATTTCAGATGAAGTAAAAATTGATGAAAATAATGAAACTGAAAATGAAGAAGAACTAGAAATTACCGATGAAGAACTTGTAATAGATACATTTCAGGTGGATTCTAAATATATCTCTAGTCCAAAATATGTAGATAAATATAATTTTATAACAAGAGATGACATTCTATTAGAATGAAATGCAGGTAAAGATGTAGAATGAGTTTATATAAATGATTATGAACTATCAAATTATGATGTAACTGATTCAAAATTTTATTATAGACTTAAAGAATCATATAATTCCCTAAAAGAGTGAACAAATAGCTATAAAATATATTTTGTAGAAGATGGGAAAAAAGTATTAAAAGAAGAAATTTTCTTCCTTTTTAATAGAAATAAAGAAAAATTAGATGCTGAAACTAAGTTATTTATCAAAGACTTATTTATAGCTAAAAATAATAAAGAAAATGAAAAAGTAGAAGAAGTTGTTGTAGAAAAAATAGAAATTGATAAAGATCAACTAGAAAAACTAAGTAATTTAGATGAAAAATTTTACTATAATGAAGAATTAGAAAGATTTAGCTTAGATTTATACTATATATCAACAGAAAAAGAACTAGAAGAAACTGCATTTTTTATAAAAAACTCTCTACTAGAAATCTGAGTTAATATTGAGCTATTCCCTATTTCTATTTCAGATTTAAGAACACTTTTATCAGAAAAAGATAGATATGATTTACTACTTACATGAATAAATCTAGGACACTTTGATAGTAATATATTTCCTTATTTTCATTCTAGCCAGGTAAAAAGTGGTTACAATTTTTCTAGTATTAAAAAAACTAGTTTAGACATACTACTGGAAGACTTAAAATCAGATATTAAAACAAAAGAAGAAACAAGAGAAATAGAAGAAAAAATTCTACAAATATTAGAAAAAGAACAAATAGTTAAAACATTATACACACCTAAAATAAGCCTACTAGTAGATAAAAATATTAAAAATGTAGTAGTTCCTGAAAAAATGGTAAATAAATCTGATAGAAAAGAAATGCTTAGTTCAATGTATATAAAAGAAGAAAAAATTATTAATTTTGAAAATAAGTGATTATTTAATTTCTTTAGTTTTTTATTTAAACAACTAAATGACTAACCTATTAAAAGATAAAATAATTATTCCTGCTTGGGAATTAATAAAAGATGATTCAAAAATCAAAAAATATTATATATTGCCTTGATTATTATCTATATTATTTTTAACAGTCTTATTAGTTTATCAATCTATATATACATATGTAGAAGTATTTTGAAAAAAAGAAGAAGCATTAGTTATAATACTAAAATTCTTTCATTCAGACTACATTTTAGAAATATTGATTTTTACTATTATATTTCTAGTAATATATTTCTTACTTATCCCTATCTATGAAGGATGATTGATCAAATATATTCATAAAAAAAGTATTAATGAAGAAATAAGTACAGCTGAAGCATTTTGACAATGACTGTATAAATTTTTTCCATTATTTGAATATAATAATATATTCTCTGAATTTAAACTTATTAGTATATTAAATGGTTATCTATTTACCATTAGATTCATATGAACAGAATATATTGGCACCTTAAGTTATATATTTTTTATATTATTTCTCTTATGAGTAGTATTTAATATATTTTTTTCATATTCGAAACATATAATTATTTTAGAATGACAATCAGTCTTTAAAGCAATCTGAGTTTCATCAAAAATTACAATACTAAATCTAAAAAGAACTATTAAATTATACTTTTTAATGTTTTTTCTAAATTTAAGAGTAATATTTAACTTTTTAATTTTTCTAAGTTTTCCTATAATTATAGTTGTTGCTATTTGATTAATTACTACAAAAATATTCTTATTTGTTGCAATTACAATATTAACAATACTATTCTTAATCTTTATACTTATTTTATGATACCTTACTGCTGTTTTAGAAGTGTTTAAAGCTGCAACATGGTATTATGCATATATAGAATGAAAAAAAATGATAGACGATGAATAAATAAAAAAAGAGAGAATTACTTCTCTCTTTTTTTATTTATAATTTAAAAAATGTTTTTTATAGTATGATATAGAATAATCTAAATTTTGTAACACTTTTTCTTCAGTTCAAACACCTAATTCAGAGGGTTTCACTTTTAGAGATATAAATCAATTATAACCAGTAGTTTTTAATTTCATAAAGAAACTTTCTAAAGGCATATAAGATATTCATCCACCAGCTCAACCAGGTAAAATTCAAGTTTTAGGTCCACGCTTATCACTTAAGAATATATTTTTGATAGAACTTCAAAGCATTTTTTGAGCTTTTAATATATCCATTCATGAAGAATTATCAATACTAGATAGATCAAGTGTAGCATCTCAAGTAATCTTTTTTATTTCATATAAACTAGCATTTTTATACTCTGGTATAATAAAAAATAAAAATTTAGGTTCAACATTTTGAACTGCAATTGAAATATGAGTATCTCTTTTAACTTTTAATAAATACTTTGTAAACCAAGTTGTATTTTTGTCACTAAAATGAGGAGGAGAAAAAGTAATTAATTGAGTTTTAAGCTTAGTAGCTATTTGAACTATCTTATCTACCTTTTTTTCATTCATTCATCTAGCAGGAGCAGTTATGGATAGAATAGGTACATTAAAACTATCACTAAGTTCTTTAATATAATCTTCATCCCAAGAATCATAATTTAATTTAGCTAAAGATAAATCTAATCCATCAAATCATGCCTTATGTGCAAATTTGAATGTTCTATGTAATCCGTATCAAGCTAGAGATGATGTAGAAAGTAATATCACGATCAGTAAAATTAATTATTAATATATGTATTATGATATCATAAATTAAATATTAATACAAATATTTAAGCACTAAAAAAAGCACAGGGTTTAATCTATGCTTAATTTATTTTTTAAATGGTGGGTTATGTAGGATTCGCCGCAAGTCGGGCATCCGAAAGTTAAATTGAAACTTTTATTATTATTTTATTCCTATTCGTCATAAAAAATAACAAATTTTCTAATTTCCTTTTCTCCAATTCGAATCCATTTACTCTCATAGCACTAAAAAAAGCACAGAAGAAATTCTATGCTTAATTTAATTGTTTAATGGTGGGTTATGTAGGATTCGAACCTACGACCCCCTGCTTGTAAGGCAGGTGCTCTAGCCAACTGAGCTAATAACCCATTTTATGTATTTTAATGGTACACGAGACAGGGCTCGAACCTGTGACCTTCGCCTTAGAAGGGCGCTGC
>CAXBVF010000007.1:0-28080 GCA_963979005.1 uncultured Candidatus Altimarinota bacterium
TATCACATGAAACAATTAGTCTTGCAGGGTGTTCTTTATTAAAATTATCTACATAATCTGATATTGCACTTGAACATCTATAATTAGAGTTTCTACTATCCCATACCTCGTATGCACACCAATTATCTTTTATTGTATTATCATTAGAACCCTCTCAATAGTATAAATCTAGAGAATATGACGAAACTGATATATTATTTCTTTTTAACCAACTTTCACATGTTTCTCAATAATCTGCATCTCAAACTAAAATTGATGAATTACTTGCCCTATTAGCAAGAGAACTACTATCAAGAGTATTTACGGCTGTAATATTAGGATTTGAATCAATGGTTAATATATTTTCCAATTCAAATACTAAGTAATCAATAATATTTATAATTTCTAAATTACCATTATATCTACTTTTTAAAGCATTAAACTTATCATTTAAACCCAAAATTAATGATTCAAATCATTCCTCAGATAATCAATCTCTTTTAAGTTCTATTTTATTAACTATAGCATCTAATTTAACAATTAATCAGTTTGATAAATTAATATTATAAGGATTATTTCATAAAGCTTTTACAGATCAAAAGAAAAATACAATAATAACTAATGATAAAATAATCTTTTTCATAGCTTTTGATAATTAATAATTAATATAAAATAATATATATAATATATTATTTTTTACAATAAAAAAATACTTTAAAATTAATTTAAAATATTTTTTATATAAATTTCTTCATAGCTACTTTTGCCTCACGATCCATAGTTCTTTCCTTTAAAATTTGTTTCTTCTGATAAGCTTTTTTTCACTTGGCTAATCATACCCTAAGCTTTATTAAGCTTCATGCAAAATATAATTCTAAAGGTATAATTGAATTTCAAGCCTCTCTAGATTTTCAACTTAAAAAGGTGATAGTTTTTTTATGTAAAAATATTTTTCTTTCTCTATCTGTATCTAAACTACCTCTATTTGATAATGATTTCCATGCCGTAACATGCATTCACTTAACATATAACTCATTATTAACTACAACAATAAAAGCTCATTTCAAATTAACATGACCATTTCTAACACTTTTAGTTTCATGTCATTTTAACTCAATTCAAGCCTCCCAAGTATCAATTATTTCATAGTCAAAATAAGCTTTTTTATTCTTCGTAATCTGATTATTTAAATTTTTCTTTTTTTTCATAATAATTTTTTTTATGAACTCTTACATTTTTTCTATTCTCCTATTTTTTAACTTTCAAAGTAATTTAATTGATTTTTTAATATAAAATCTTTCGATTTTCATTTAAATAGCCAATCCCATTTCATATAATCCTCATAATCATAGAGTCATACACTTGTACTAGAAAACGGATTTTTATGTACTACAAAATGCAAATGATAGTCCTTATAGTTAATATCTGGCACTCATGTGATTCAAATAGTTCAAAGAGGTTGATTTTTTTTAACTACTTCTCAAGTTTTTACATTTGAAAATATATCATTTAAGTGACTATACATCACAAGATCACCTGACATAGTCTTTAGCCATACTTGATTTCATCTCAATATATCTAAATTAACTAATTTTTCTTCATAACTTAAATCATCAGCCCTTTTAATTGCATCTAAATCTGAGTATTCAAATTCAGAAACTACCCTAATTATGATTCAATCATCTAATGCAACAACTTGTTCTCAGAACTCTCAATCTATATCCCAACCATGATGAATTCAATCTGTATAATCTTCTCTATATCATCTTCATGAATTTGGTATTTTAACTCATGTGATAGGCATGTCATATCAAATAACCGGAACACTATATTTTTCTTCTCTTTTTGTGATTATGTTATCAATAAGATTTCTATTATAGATTGATTCATTTAATAATCTATTTTTAACTAAAAATACATAATAATTTTCTTCAATATCTTTATCATATTTTTTATAATCTGAATAGTATACAATTTTTTTATTTAAAGTATTTTTTAATTGTACTAAACGAGTTGTTTTTATATCAAGTAATTTTGATAAAATATTAAACTCTGTAATTAAATTTAATTTAAAAGATATTTTTATTTCAGATTTATCATTAACAAGTATAAAATTAGATTTATCACAATCATTATCAAAAAATTTTATCTCATATGTATAATAATCTCATTTATTATGTGAAAGTTCTGAGAATATTTCACATTCTGATTTTATATCATAATTTTTCAAATCATCACCTGACTTAAATACAATTTTAGTATTTCTCAATCATAATGAATCTAGGTAAATATTATCTGATAATTTAAATACTATACTAGCAGAGTTATCAAATATTCAAGTTCAAGCAAAAACTAATGAATATCAAAATAGCAAACTAAATAATATAACCGACATAACCCAAGCAAAGATTGATTTCTTATTCATATTTTAATAAGTGGTTTTAAAGTGCATTTATTATAGTAATAAATATTTTTTTTCAAGTGTTTTTAATAGAAAAAATATATAATATATTTTTATATTATAAAGCATAGTCTAATTTTTACAACTAGTTTCTCATTTTATTGGTCTAAAAACCTTGATATTGTTAAATCATTTTTCTTTTAAGTATAATCAATGTAAATTTGATAATACTCATTTTTCACAATAAAATAAATAATTTTTATCGGATTCTAAATCTTTAAATTTATGATTTATTTCAAAAAATGGTATTTCAATAATTTCTACCTTTTCAAGTATTAAAGGATGCTTATTCCTTTCTCATTCTTCTCTAATATCCACAACTATATCATTATCTCAAGCTAAAAAAACAAGTTCTAAATCTTCAGATTCTTTATCCTTATATTGTTCCATCATTTCTCTTACGAACTCTGTTTTTCTAGAATCTACTGCAGATATCAAAGTTTCTTCTAAAATATTTTCTTCCTCATTTAATATATCTTCCAGTTTTGCTCAAGTAGCTGGTTTATCAGATATTACTCAACAATATTCAGGCATATTACATGCAAAATTATATGTTCAAATATCTTTAGATATATCGACTATTTCTTGTTTATTATCGGCGATTAGAGGTCTCAGAACTAAATTTGAACTCGCTTTATCTATAACATGCATATTTTTTAAAGTCTGGCTAGAAACTTGTCCAAGACTATCTCATTTTACTAGAGCAAAATAATGTCATTCTGATATAATAGACGCGGTTTTTAACATGAATCTTTTTAATAAAATTCATCTAAATCTATGATTAACTTTTGTCAATAACTCAGATATAATTTCTTCAAAATTTACTGTTATAAACCTAGCTCTTTTATGTGGAACTGAGAAAGTTTTCCATAAATAATACGATACTTGCTTTACTCATAATTCATGAGCACTTCATCATAGATTAAAAAATAAATAATCTACTTCACATCATCTTTTCATCATAGAAAAACTACTTACTCATGAATCAAATCATCATGAGATAAGAGATAGTACTTTATCTTGAAATCAAATAGGATAACCTCAAATTCATTCAATTCTATATTTAATAATATGAAACTTTTTGTCTTTTACTTCTATTTTTACTTCAATATCCGAATCTTTTAACTTAACGCTAGAATTATTCGTACATTTTAATAATCCTCCTCAAATATATCTCTCCAAATCTATAGATTTAAAGTTATGTATTCAACTTCTTTTTACTCTAACTACAAATGTTTTTCATTCTATTTTATCTAAATAGAAATCTTTAGTTTTCTGAAAAATAAAATCAAATATTTCTTCTTCATTTTCAGGTACATTGAAACTTTCAACCTCCATAAAATGAGCTATTCAAGCAATACATTTTAAAGTTTTTACTATTTTTTCATCATTTCATTCTAAATTTATTCTATCCCGATTTCATGTAACATTTACTTTAATATCATTAAAATCGAAATGTTTTTTTATATTATTTTTCAACATTAAAAGACACTGTTTTCTAACAGGTTTAGACTTTATAGTTATTTCAGGTGATATTTTTATTATATATTTCATTATTATAAATTTGAATTAATTTTTAATTAACCCATCCTTGAATTCCTTCCCTTAATACTAATGGAAGGATGCTACATTTTTAATTTTTGATTTATTATGAGCCCCTTTCCCTTGTTATCAAGGGAAAGGATTCAGGTTAGGGTTATTCCTTTTCATTATTTTGTTATCATCATAATTCCATCATCTAGATCAATTGGTAATACATTATATTCAATATTATTTTCTTCTAGATATTCCCATAATCATGTCATTTTTTCCTTAAATTTTATTACATCATCTATGACTATAATTCATCACTCTTTCAGCTTTGGCCATGATAATTCTAAGAAATCCTTACTCCTTCTCATCATACCATCTATGAATATAAAATCATAAACATTATTTTCAAGCTTTGGGATTTCATCTAAAGCATTTCATAATATTAAAGAGATAGTATTTTCTAATCATACATTTTTAATATTTTCTATTGCTTCTAAGTAAGATTTTTCAGAAAAATCAATACTTAATAATTTTCATCATATTTTTTCCAATTCTATTCAAAAATTGATTCAACTAAATCAATTAGCAGTTCAAATTTCCAACATATTTTTTGTGGAACTTATCTTTATCAAATCTTTCAAAAATTTAACATTTACATCACTTATATTTGGAATAGTATTTTCTATACCATATTGTCTAAGTTTGTCTATATATATATTTCTATCCACTTTAAATGTTTATTATTAATCTTTTCCCTTAACTTACTGACAAATTTTTATTTTGCAATTTTTTAGAAATAAAAATTTGCCTTTTTTAAGTAATTTAATTATACTAACATAGTTATATTTTAAATAATAATTTTAATACATATGAAAAATGTAGTAAAAAGTAGTTTTTATACATTAGCATGATTATTACTAATAAGTTTAAATACTGTTAGTGCTATTGATGTAGGTACAGTTGATGGAAGAATTAGAACTGCTGATTCAGCGGATGTAGTAATTCAAAATTGGTTATCTAATTTATTAACTTTCTTATATCTAGCTGCGGTATTAATAGCTATATGGTGAGGTTTTAATATTTTAACTGCTGCTTGAGATGAAGAAAAAGTTAAAAAAGGTAAAACTATATTAATCCAAGCAATGGGTTGAATAGTTGTAATCTTCTTAGCTGGTTCTATTATTCAATGGTTACTTGGAATTGTTCAATAAAATAAAAAACGTTAGATTTAATTCTAACGTTTTTTTTAAAAATCATAATTTTCATCATTTCATCATTCCTTTTCAAGCATTCATTTAATTCAATATCAAATAAACATTCAAACAATAACTGAAACAACAGATAAAAACCAAGCTTTTGAACCATTATCTATAAAAACTATAGCATTTCATCCAGTAACCATATTTTCTATAACTAGAATTGCTGATAAAGCTATTCATCAAAAAACAAAAATTTTATTTATCATAATTAAGAAGTTTTATATTTTAATATATTATTAGTATAAAGCTTCTTTTATTTTTTTCAATAAAAACTAGAAAAATCTCTTTTTTATTATATAATCTTATGTATAATTTACTTTGAAATAATTAATAAATGTACATCCACAAAGAAATAGAGGAAAAATGGCAAAATCATTGGGAAAAAAATAAAACATTTAAAACTGACAATGATTTTTCTAAACCTAAATATTATTGTCTAGATATGTTCCCTTTCCCATCATGAGCTTGACTACATGTTGGACATCCTGAGTGAATGACTGCAAATGATATAGTAGCTAGATATAAACATTCAAAAGGTTTTAATGTACTTCATCCTATGTGATGGGATGCTTTTTGACTACCTGCTGAAAACTATGCCATAAAAACTGGTACTCACCCAAGTATAACCACAAAAGACAATATAGACAATTTCAGAAAACAAATAAAATCTCTAGGATTTTCATATGACTGGGATAGAGAAGTAGACACAACAGATCCAAAATATTATAAATGGACACAGTGGATATTTTTAAAACTATTTGAAAAATGATTGGCATATGAACAAGATTTACCTATAAATTACTGTCCATCATGTAAGACATGACTAGCAAATGAAGAAGTATTAAATGACTTTACATGCGAAAGATGTCATACAAAAGTAGAAAAAAAACAAATTAGACAATGGGTATTAGCAATTACAAAGTATGCTGATAGACTAGAAAAAGATGTAGACAAATTAGACTGGCCAGATTGAATAAAAGACATGCAAAAAAACTGGATAGGAAAATCAAAAGGTTGTGAATTTGAAATGAAAAAATCAGACGATAAGTCTAAATCTATTTCTGTATATACTACTAGAATAGACACAGTATTTGGAATGACTTATGCTGTACTAGCACCTGATCATCACCATGTATCTGAATTTATAAGTCCAAAACAAAAAGATTCTTGTCTAAAATACATAGACAATGCAAATAAAAAATCAGATCAAGACAGAACCCAAGATGATAAAGAAAAAACATGAGTATTTACTTGATCATACGTAATAAATCCTTTTAACTTAAAAGAAGTTCCATTATGGATTTGAGATTATGTACTATGAAATTATTGAACAGGAGCTGTTATGGCTGTTCCCGCTCATGATATCAGAGACTTTGCTTTCGCAAAAAAATACGAGCTAGAAGTAATAGAAAGTATATCTGGATGAGAAATAACTAAAAAAGCATTTACTAATCTATGAGTCTTAATAAATTCAGGAGAATTTTCTGAACTAAAAAGTAAGGAAGCTCAAACAAAAATGATAGATTTTGCTGAAAAAAATAATTTTTGAACAAAAAAAATTAACTATAAACTTAGAGACTGGTTATTTTCTAGACAAAGATATTGGTGAGAACCTATTCCACTAATTCATTTAGACAAAAATGAAATCAGATGATTAGAAAGAATTTCTAGTTTAAATGATGATATGAAAAAAGATACAGCATATGTATTAAAGGAAGAAAAGTGTGAAGCTTCAGATTCAAGAACTATCTGTTCAAAATGAAAAGTTAAATCATTAGTCGTAAACTGAAAAGTAGTATCAAAAATATATGAATGAATATATAGTGATATTATTTGTGATTATGAACTACCTCTTAAATTACCTGAAGTAGAAGAATATGCTCCTTCTGGAGATGGACAATCACCACTAGCCAAAGTAGATAGCTTCATTCATATAAAACTAGCAGACAACCTAGACTGAAAGAGAGAAACTAATACGATGCCTCAATGGTGAGGATCTTGTTGGTATTATCTTAGATATATGGATAATGAAAACTCAGAAGAATTAGTTAATAGAGAAATTGCTAATTATTGGTGAGAAGTTGATTCTTATGTAGGTTGAGCAGAACATGCAGTGCTTCATCTCTTATATGCAAGGTTTTGGCATAAATTTCTATATGATATATGAATAGTTCCAACTGATGAACCTTTTCATAGACTTAGAAATCAATGATTAATCCTAGCTCATGCTTTTCAGGATAAAAATGGTAAATTAATAGCAAATGACTTAATAGAAGAAAAAGATTGAGAAATAGTTGAGACAGAAACGTGAGAAAAACTTGAAAAAGTAGTTGCTAAAATGTCTAAATCACTTAAAAATGTAGTAAACCCTGACGATATAGTAGACGAATATTGAGCAGATAGTCTTAGATTATATGAAATGTATTTATCAGATTTTAAAGATGCTGCGCCATGGGATACTACAGGTATAATATGAGTAAGAAGATTTTTAGAAAAATCAGAAAGATTATTCTGAGCTGAAGCTAAAATATCTACAGAATCTGATGAAAATACCATGAAACTAGTTCATAAAACTATTAAAAAAATTGAAGAAGACATAGAAAACTATAAATTTAATACAGCTATTGCATCTCTTATGATTTTGGTCAATAATGGGCTACCAAAAGATTCTAAATTAGTAAAAGAATGGAAAAATATATTTGCTAGATTATTACATCCATTTGCCCCTCACTTGGCAGAAGAATTATGGAAAAGAATATGAGAAGAAAAATCAGTATTTTTCTCTACTTGGCCAGAATATGATGAAAAAATGACAATAGATGATACTATAAAAATTGCTGTTCAAGTATTAGGGAAACTAAGATGAACTATAGAAATAAACAAAGATGAAAATAAAGATACAGTACTAGATAAAGCTAAATCTAACATAGATGTAGTTAAGTGGTTAGAATGAAAAGAAATAGTAAAAGAAATTTATGTTCCATGAAAAATAGTTAATTTGGTTGTTAAATAAATTAATAATAAAAAAAGAAGCTTCAGATAAGCTTCTTTTTTTATTTTATATTTCCATTTACAAAATCCCAATTAACTAAATTCCAAAAATTTTCAACATATTTTGGTCTAGCATTTCTTGTATCTATATAATAAGCATGTTCCCATACATCTATTACTAGTAATGGAGTATTGTCAGTTGTAATAACAGTTCCAGCATTAGAAGTATTAACTATTTCTAATTTCCCTTCAGAAGTTTTAACAAGCCAAGTCCATCCAGAACCAAAATTCGTAACTGCGCTTGTTGAAAAAGCTTCTTTAAAGTCTGAAAAACTTCAAAAATTATTATTTATAAGTTCAGCAATTTCTCATTTTGCCTCACCTCAAGCATTTGGAGCTAAACAATTCCAATAAAAAGTATGATTATATACTTGTGCAGCATTATTAAATACTCCTCCATCAGATTTTTTAATTACTTCTATTAAGTCAGAATCATCAAAATCACTTCAAGCAGTTAAATTATTCAAATTAGTTACATATGTTTGGTGATGTTTTCCATAATGATATTCTAGAGTTTCCTCAGATATATATGGTTCTAGTGCATTTTTTGCATATGGCAATTCAGGTAGTTTAAACATGTTTATTAATATTATATATAAAATTAGTACAAATAATAATAATCATTCTCATTTTAAAATCAAATTATAAAAAAACAATTCAAATTTCTTTGAATTGTTTTTTTATTTATTATTAATCTATATCAAATATATCTTCTATCACTCAAAAATCATTTTCATATTTTAATTTCTTTTCTTTAAGTAAAGTTATTAAATAATTAATTATATTAGATAAGCTTGGTTTTTCTTCCTCTAACTTATTTAATTTTTCTATTATATTATCTATTACTTCTACCTTTTTTTCATTTGAATATCATGCTTTTTCAAGTTTCGCTATAAATCAATTTATCATGTTTAAAGCTCTTACCTTCAAAGAATGTGGAATATCATAGTCTGAAATTACTCATGTATCAGAATATTGCTCACATTTTCCACTATATTTATAATATGCTTTATCAGCTAATAGATTACATTTATTAGAATAAGTAGTTAATCTACCATTTTTAAGTCAACATACAGGAGTGTAATCATCAGTACAAACCGTTGTAGTATCATCTTTACATTCACCAGAATATTTATAATACGCTTTAGATGCTGTTAAATTACATTTATTTGAATAAGTCTTTAATTTACCATCTTTATAACCACATACTGGAGAATAATCAGCTGTACAAATAGTTGGTCTATCATCATCTTCTTTATCATTATAGATTTTTACTACATTACTACAATATCTATTATTTTCATCAGTAATAGCACAAACTCTATAATAAGCAGTTCATTGTAAAGGTTTATAATCTACAAATTTAGTGGTATTTATATTTGTTATTACTTTTATATAACCATTATCAGGATAAACTGGATTTTCTACAGTTGCTGATCTAATAACCTTATAATATTTCATTTTTTCATCACTTCTAAATGCTGACCACTTCATATAAACATCTCCATCTTCTAAATCTGCATCAAAATTCAATGAATCATCTTGAATAGGAACATTATATCATCCACTAGTATCAGTAGTATATTGGGCACTTACATTAGCTATATTTAAAAATATAAAAGCTAATAACATAAAAGAAAATAATTTTTTAATCATAACAATAAAATTATAAATATAAATAACTACGTATAACAAATATAAAATATTTATTATATGTAAGAAAAGTGTAAGAAAAAAAATTACTTCTTAAATAATATTTTTTTAAAATACTTTATATACACGATTAAATTATACTTAAATATTTTATTAATCCAAATATAAGAATTACTTACTTTTCTAATATCCTGACTTAGTTTTTTCTTAAAATCTGTTACTCATGCTAAACTACTATTTTTTTCTTTTGGGGATGCTACTCATAAAAAATCATAAAATTTTGATCATTTAAGTTTTGCTATTTTTATTGCTTCCCATTGAAGTAGATATGGCCCCATCAAGTTTCTATACTTCTTGTCTCAAGTAGATGCTCAGTAATAATAAATTGAAATATCACTATCAAATGTAAATATTCATCCTGCAACAACATTTCACTCAACATAAGCTAATAATAATCTAGAATTATCAATACTATCTAAAAAAGTTCTATAATAGTCTAAATTATTTCAATTAAAATTGTCTCTAGATGTTGTCTCAAGCATTAATTTATAATAGCTATCTATATTCTCATTATTTTTTTCTACTTCCTTTATTTCTACTCATTTTTTTCTAGCAAGTTTTATATTATATCTACCTTTTGATTTCATATTTGCTAATATTTCATCTTCTGAACTTCTTAAATCTATTACAGCACTATAAGGAGTTATGAATTTTTTATAATATCATTTTTTCAAATTATTAATAGCTATTTCAATATTTCATTCATAATTAATATTTTCAATTTGAATAAATAAACAATTTTCTTTTTTACAAAGATTTATCAATTCATTAACATTTTTTTCACTTAAATCTTTCTCAAGTCATAAAATAAATAATCAACTCTCTCAAAATGCCACTTGTCTTTTTTCTACAAAAATTCAATTAACATCAAAAAAGTCTGAAACTTGTCCAGATTTTTTTAGCATCTTCTGCCATGATTTAGTTTGCCAAATAGACATAAATTATTTTGTTAAATGATTAATTCAAGCTCATGAAATTTTTCTTCATCTTGAAGTCCTTTCTATAAAACCTACTTGTAATAGAAAAGGTTCCACTACATCTTCTAAAGTAGCCTCTTCTTCTCAAATAGCAGAAGCAAGAGTATTTAATCAAACAGGTCATGAATTAAATTTTGTATGAATCGTATTTAAATATTTTCTATCTAAATAATCAAGCCCCAGTTTATCAATTCAAATATCCTTAAATATTCACTCTAATACTTTTATATTTGATACTTCTTTTCATATAGTACTATAATCTCTAACTATTTTTAATAGTCTATTCGCAATTCTTGGTGTTCATCTAGATTTTTTTGAAATACTTTCTAATATCATTTCATCTAATACTAAATCCAATTTAGAAGAATTATTACTAATAATAAGTCATATATCATCATGTGAATAGAAATCTAGCTTTAAAACATTACCAAATCTATCTCTAAGAGGTGAAGACAAGGCACTTAGTCTAGTAGTAGCTCAGATTAAGGTAAACTCTTTTAATGGCAATTTAACACTTTGTGCTCATGTTCATGATCAAACCATAATATCAAGTTCAAAGTCTTCCATTGCAGTATAAAGTATCTCTTCTACTTGTGGTCTAAGTCTATGTATCTCATCGATAAATAATATATCTCCCGATTCTAAGTTAGATAATATACTAACCAAATCAGACTGTTTATCTATTGCCGGACCAGAAGTAGATTTCAGATTTGTTTCCATTTCTGTAGCTATGATATTTGAAATAGTAGTTTTTCATAATCCAGGAGGCCCGTAAAACAAAATATGCTCCATCGCTTCTCACCTAATTTTAGATGAGGCAATAGATACAGACAAATGTTTTTTTATAGTTTCTTGTCCAACATAGTCCTCAAGTTTAATAGGTCTTAAAATATTAGAAAATTTTCATTTATCTATCTCTTTTTCCTCAGTTGATGTAACATTAGTTTTTTTGCTTTCTTTAGAAGACTCTATCATCAATAATTTATTAACTAGTATATTTTGTATATATATTATATATATAATAGAATTTGTAAAGATATATTTAACAAACTCAATAAACTTAACTAAAATTATTCTCTAGATATCATCTAATTAATTTAATTTCCCTATCACAATCAACTGATGCATATAATAGTGCAACCGCATGATTTGGGTCTTCTTCTTCAAATAAGTCAAAACATAAATCATATCATTCAATTAACTCGAGTAAAATTAGTATTTTATCATTCAACTTAATTTTTACTGCTTCAACATTATCACATACACTTACTCCGTGACTCTCTAAAAATGATTTTTCATCAGCTATAGTAGACTGTAGTCTACATACTTTACATGAATCCATATTATACATTTAATAATTAAAAATAAGTTATTATATATATAAATATTAAAATGATAATGTCAATGTGAAATACCCTCATATTTTTGAACTAATGTTTTCAATATGATAAAATAATACATATATATGATAATATAAACTATGAAAAAGGCCTTTAATACATTAATTATTGTACTACTAATTATTGCTGATCTTATTAATACAGCTAATAGTCAATACACCGAAGTAGAAATATTGCCTTATATTAGTGATTTTGAATATAAAATTTTAAGCAATACACATGAAAATCTAGAAGCAGAAATATCAAAACATATTAAATCATATACTGTACAAGTTTGAGATAACTTATACAAAATTGCAAAAAAATATAATATAAAAATATCTACTATAAAGTCTCTAAATTGAGTAGAAAAAAATCTTTTAAAGCCTACTAAAGAAATACTTGTTTCAGATATAGATTGATTAATCCACATAGTAAAGAAAAATGAATCAATAAGTGACATAGCTAAATTATATAATATATCGGATGATGAAGTACTTAAATATAATAGTTTTCTTAAAAAATGAGTTAAAATTTGAGATATACTACTAATACATAACTGAATATTTTACGAAGAAAGTTGAATAAATTTACTAACAGAAAATTCATACCAATTAAAACGTAGTATTGATGGTAATACTAGATTTATAAAATGAAATTGTACATGGTTTGTTTCTCAATACAAAGAGATCAACTGGAGATGAGATGCAAAAGATTGGTATCATAATGCAGAAGTAAACAACAATTCTGTATGACAAATAGCAAAAAAATGAAGTATTATAGTATTAGATTGAAAATGATATAATAGAAAATACGGACATGTTTGAATAGTAATGGATATAGTCGGTAACAAATTAATAATTTGAGATATGAATTATCTTGAATTAAACAAAGTTACATATAGACAAATAAGTAAATATGATACAGCTATTACTTGATATATATATTAAAAATATAATCATAAAAATAAATAAAAATACTAGTTTTTTATTTATTTTTATGTATAATACAAAAAATGTTAAATAATTAACAAAAGAATGTTTAAAATTGAAACTTGAGTAAATAACCCTATTTTAAGAAAAATTGCAGACAAAGTTACTGACAATAATTTTAAACAGGCTGTTAAACTAGGTAAAGAAATGATAAAATACATACAAAATCCCGATAATGGATGAGTATGATTAGCGGCACCTCAAATTTGAAAATCATTAAAATTGGTTGTAGTGAGTATGCTAAAAGACCGGGATGATGAAGACTATAAGACTATAATGTTAATAAACCCAGAAATACTAGAATTCAGTGAAGATACAACATTAGAAACTGAGTGATGTTTATCTGTCCCATGAGTAAAATGAGATGTAGCTAGATCAAATAGAATAAAACTCCAATATCAAGATAGTAAAAGAACCCTAAAAACAATATATCTAGAATGATTACAAGCTAGAATCATACAACATGAACTTGATCATATAAATGGAAAACTATTTATTGATTATTTAAACTAAAAAAGAACTCTTTAATTAGAGTTCTTTTTAAAATTTTACGGTCAAGGTGGAGGTCATCAAAAATCCCAAGGACTATCACGCATAGCAACAGGTGGGGTTCATGTATTATCAGTTAATTCAGTTATATTAAAAGTTACACGATACGAATCAGGATTAAAATACACACCATCTAAATATACCCACTCATTACCAGCTGTATTTCTAATAACTCACCCAATATATTCTCAATTAACTATAGTAAAATCTGTTAATGGTAATTCTCTAAAAACAGTTCCATTTCAATCTCAAATATCTTTATTAGCCCATATTGAAGTAATTTCAATATCACCATAATCAACTCAATCAGGTGTAGATAACCAAATATCACTAGATCACCAAAATAATCATACATTTATTACATTACTTGAAATATCTGTATCTACTGGTGTACTTTCACCATTAATATCCTTAACATACATATGAATTTGTGTAAGTGTGCCTGCCTCATCATATCAAGCAAACCTACTAACACCAGATCATCATCATTCAGCTGGCGTATAAACAGGAATTTCAATATTATCAAATCATAAATCATTATTTACTACTACACTTGCTACAAAATCTACAGCTCATGTATCAGATAAATCTACATTTACTATTTCAGCTATTTGATAATCAGTTGCTATTGGAGATGATGTATATGCAGTTTGTGCATTTGTAATTAATTCTGTCCTTGCTGTTTCTCATGCAGTAGTATCTGCAGCTAAAGTAGTAAATGAACCACTATATGCAATAACAGTTGCTGCATCTACTAATGTTATTTCTGGTGATTCTCACATTGTATTATATAATGAACCATCATATTGAACTGGGAGATTACTATATCAGTTATAGGCTAATCAATTATTTGCTAATATATAATCCAGTGTTCATCATGTACTTGTTATTATACTTGGTACATTTAATACATAATCTACTCAACCTGTAGACAATTTTAAAAATTTACCATTATAATTTCATGTAATTTTTAGTTTTGTAACTTTATCTCATGCTATAGCCTCATTTATTATTTCACTATTTAATCATAGTGTATCTCATTCTATTATTCATGCTATTTCATATTCTTGTTTACTATGTGTAACTGAATATACATATTGTCTATCCATTAATGGATCTGTCGGTATCTTATCAAATTTTTCTACATTTGTAACTGTAGTTTCTCAAAAACTTCCCTGTGTCCAGGCTTCTGTTCATGAATATAATACAGGTGTACCATCTGTTGTAAGTGGATACTTTCCTGCTCATAAATGAAATAGTTCTAGTGTTGTCTTTATACTAGACATATCACTTATTCTAACACTATCTCTAGAATCTCTACTATATCATTGTAATGATATAAAAGCTATTGTTCATAAAATAGCTAGTATTGTAATTACTACTATTAGCTCCACTAATGTAAATGCTTGTTTTTGTTTATTCATGTTTTTTTATTTTAAATACATACTTTTAAAGTATACATATAAATAATGATAAAACAAAAACATAAAAAAAAAGAACTTTACATATATATAAAGTTCTTTTTAATTTTAGCTTATTTGAATTTACTGTAATCAAACATTTTCATTTCAGCATCTGTTTTTCTAACTACATCTAGTATAACAGAAACTATAATGATTAATCATGCTGCAGAAATAATGAAATCAATTGATTGTCACATTATCTTTGACATAATATATGGAAGTACAGCAATTAGACCTAAGAATCAACCTCAAAATAAGTTTAAATGTTCTGAAACTTTTGATAAATAATCAGCTGTTTCTGAACCAGGTCTAATACCAGGTATATACCCTCATCTTTTTTGAATACTTTCAGATACATTTTCAGTATTAAAAGTAATAGAAACATAAAAGAATGAAAATCAAAGTACAAGTAAGAAGTATATTAATATAAATATCCAAGAAGGATTACTCATATTAAAGTATTCTAATAAAAATGTACCAATAGTAGAAGCAGTTTCACTTGAACCAGATCAAGTCAATATTTGACCTATGATTGCTGGGAAAGTAACTAATGATACTGCAAAGATTATAGGTATCATTCATGCTTGATTAACTCTTATTGGAAAATAAGATTTTTCTTCTCTACCAGTTCTAGTATAAATAATTGGAATTCTTCTGTTTCATTCTGTAAACTTTATAATTATATAAATAATTAATAAAGTTGCTAGAATTAATCCTATGAATAAGGGATAGTTTTGAGAACTAATATGTCCCATGATTACTCATGGTACAGCAGATAAAACTCAAGCTGTAATTATTATACTAATACCATTTCAAATACCTTTTTCTGTCATTACTTCTCATAACCACATTAGAAATATAGTTCATGATGTAATAATAGTCATAGCTGTAAGAACAGTTTGTGTATTAGATAAATCAATAATTGTTCCTGATGCCAAGGTATTTAATAAAACTATCATTCAATACGATTGCACAAATGCAAGTGGCAAAGTTAACCATCTAGTATATTTTGTTATTTTTCTTTGTCCTGCTTCACCTTCTTTTTGTAATTCTCATATAGAAGGGACTATAACTCAAAGTAATTGAATTATGATCAAGGCATTAATATAAGGAGAAAGTCACATCAATATAATTGAAAAGTTTGATAATCAACCTCACATTAAAGCACTAAAGAATGATAATCCTTTATTAGCTTCCATTATAGCAGCTAATTGTGTTGTATCAACTCAATATACTGGAATTACAGATAGTACTTTATAAACTAAAACTAATGCTAGTGTAGCAATAATTTTATTTTTTATACTTTTGTTTTGGAATATAGATGTAATACTACTAAGTTTCATATATAAATATTTATTAAATTAATTAAGGAAATCATCTTCCTTTTATATATTATACATAAAGAAAAGAAAAACCCAAACTTTTAAAAGCTAGGGTTAATCTCTAAATTATTTAGTTTCAAGTTTTCCTCAAGCTTTTTCTACAGCTTCTCTTGCAGTAGCAGAAGCTTTATCAACAGTTACTTCTATTTTAGTAGTTAGTTTTCCATTTCCTAATAATTTAATAGGAAGTTTTTTTCTTCTAACTATATTGTTTTCAAGTAAAACTTCTTTGTTTATAGTAGTAATACCTTTTTCAGCTAATACAGCTAAATCAGAAATATTAATAGTACTATATTCAATTTTGAACTTAGCGTTAGTAAACCCTTTTAATTTAGGCATTCTTCTGAATAAAGGAGTTTGTCCTCATTCAAACCAAGCAGCTACTCAACCACCAGATCTAGAATTTTGACCATTACAACCTCTACCACAATAAGTTCATTTACCTGAACCATTACCTCTACCAAGTCTCTTAGAAGTTTTTCTAGATCCTCAGTTAGGTTTTAAATTTGTTAAAGATAACATAAAAATTATAAGTTATTAATATACAATGTCATTCTGAAATTAACTCAGAATCATATCAAGTGATCCTGAACTAAACCCAGGCTGACATACTATTTAAACGAAGATAAAGCTTTTATTGTAGCTTTTGCATTATTAATTAGGTTAGAAGAACCATATCTTTTAGCAAGAATATCTTTATATCAAGCAACCATTAAAACTTTTCTGGCTGCTCAACCAGCAATAATTCATGTACCTTCTGAAGCTGGATGAACCATAATTTTAGCAGCTTTATATTTAGCTTCAACATTATATGGAACAGTTCAGTTATCAATTCTAACATTTGTTAGTTTTTTCTTAGCGTCTGAAAGAGCCTTTGCAATTGCATCAACAACTTCCCATGATTTTCAAGTTCATAAAGATACTCTACCTTTACCATCTCAAATAACCATAACAGCTCTAAATCTAAGTTGTCTACCTCATGAAGTAACTCTAGTTACTCTATCAATAGCTAACAACTCTTCTTTGAATTCTTTTCTTGGTTTTGAAAATTTTCATTTTCTATTATCTTTTCCAGAAAAAGCCATACTTATTATTGATTAATTAATTAAAATTTTACACCATTAGATCTCATAGATTCAGCCAAAGCTTTTACTCTACCATGATATGCAAATCATCCTCTATCAAATACTATTTCAGAAATTTTTAATCAAACAATAAGTTTTGCCATTTCTTCTCAAACTTTTGCTGCCATTTCTGTTTTAGTACCAGATTTTTTTATTTTTAAATCTGAAAAAGATGTAAGAGTTTTTCATGATGTATCATCTATAAGTTGTGCATATATATTCATATTACTTCTATATACAGCTAAACGAGGTTTAGTTGTAGTTCAACTTATTTTTGATCTAATTTTATTTTTTCTTCTTAATCTTTTTAATGTTTTTTGTAACATTTTTAAGTTATTATAAGTTAAATATTTTATTTTGAACCAGTTTTACCAGCTTTTCTATTAATATGTTCTCATACATATTTAATTCATTTACCTTTATATGGTTCTGGTTTCTTTTTTGCTCTAATTTTAGAAGCAAATTCTCAAACTAATTGTTTATCTATACCTGAAATATGTAAAATATTTTTAGCTTTTTCATCTAAAGCAATTTTAATTCAAGCAGGTGTAGGCATATCAACTTTATGAGAAAAACCAATACTTAATACAAGTTTATCACCAGATACTTCAAATTTATAACCAACTCAATTAATTTCTAAAGATTTTTTATAACCTTTTGAAACTCATTCAACTAAGTTATTAATGATAGATCTAGTAGTACCCCATATAGCATTAGATGAATCATCTAGTGGTTTTACAATTACTGAATTTTCTTCTTTCGTAACTTCAATTTTTGAAGAAAAGTCAAAAGCTAATTCTCATAAAGGTCATTTAACTTTAATATTATTACCAGCAATAGTAGCTTCTACTTTTTCTGCTAATACAATAGGCATTTTACCAATTCTTGACATTTGTATTTAATTATAAGTATAAATCGGAACAATGATTAAAAATCATTTCTCGTTTATAATTTGGTGATTAATAAACTTCGCAAAGTAATTCTCCACCAACATTTAAACTTCTAGCTTCATATCAAGTAACAACACCTTTTGGAGTTGAAACAATATAAATACCTTTACCATTTCTAGATTTCTTTATATCTTTAGATCAGATATAAATTCTTTGACCTGGTTTGCTTATTCTAGTAAGAGTAGGAACATATTTCGTAGTTCTTACATCATTTAGAATAATCCCAATTGATTTTTTATTGTTTTCTTCATCATTAACTGTGAAATCAACAATATATTTATTTTTCTTAAGAATTTTAGCAATATCAGCTTTTAATTTAGAATAAGGAAGTTTTATTTCAACTATTCTAGCCATATATGCATTTCTAATTCTTGTTAATAAATCTCCGATTGGATCAATTATCATAACATATGAATTATTAAACTAAATTTATTTTTTTAACTAATTTTTCCTACCAACTAGATTTTCTAACACCAGGTAGTTCTCAAGCATTAGCTTTTTCTCTAAAACAGATTCTACAAATATCAAATTTCCCTAGATATCATCTAGTTCTACCACAGATACCACAACAGTTGAAAACTTTTGTAGCCTCTTTAGGTGTTCTTCAATCTGTAATAGCTTGTAAAAATGTCTTTTTTAATCTATTTGCTTTAGCAATTTTTGACTTTCTAGCCATCTTATTCTTTTTTATAAAGTAAACTTTTTATTTAGAAAAAGGAAATCACATTTGTGTTAATAACTCCTTTCAAGCCTCTTTGTTATTAGCAGTTGTCTTAACTGTAATTTGTAATCAGTGATTCTTAATAACATCGTTATGTGGAACCTCTAAAAATATAGAATGTTCTTTAAGTCAGAAATTATAATTTCATTGATTATCAAAACCTTTTTTATTAATTCATCTAAAATCTCTTACTCTAGGTAATACGATATGAATTAATTTTTCTAAGAAATTATACATAGAATCTCATCTTAGAGTAACACTTAATCAAACTGGCATTCAAGCTCTTAATTTAAAGTTTGATATCGCTTTTGAAGCGTATCTAACTGTACAAGCTTGTCATGCAATCATTGATAAATGTTCTTGTAGAGAAGAGAAATCTTTGTTTCCTGATCTAACATATGTTCAAATTCACATGTTCAAAACTATTTTTTCTAATTTTGGAACTTCCATTATATTAGATACTTCTAATTTTTCTTTTAGAACAGGAACAATTTCTTTTAAATATTTTTCCTTAAGCATTTTTATTATTTATATAATATAAGTAAATTATTTAATAATAAATTTTTTAGCTTCTCACTTATTTTCCTTAACGGCTTTTTTAGAGAATCTAAATTTCTTTATTTTACCTTTTTCCTCAATTTTAACAAATCCAACTCTTGTAGGTTTATTAGTATATGGGCAAACTAGCATTACATTAGATGCATTAATAGCTTTTTCCATTTTAATAATTTGACCTGGCGTAGTTCATTGTTTTTTAATATGTCTAGTAGCAATATTTACTCATTTAACAATAATTTTGTTATCTTGAGTAAATACTTTTAAAACTTCAGCCTCTTGGCCTCTGTCTTTTTCTTTACCTGACATTACTATAACTTTATCTCAAGTTTTAATTTTCATAATTTTTATTTAATATTAATTATAAAACTTCTGGAGCTAGACTCACAATTTTTTGGAAACCTTTAAGCCTAAGCTCTCTAGCAACTGGTCAAAAAATACGAGTTCCTCTAGGTGCATTATTATCATCGATTATTACACATGCATTATCGTCAAATCTTACATATGAACCATCTTTTCTTCTAATTTCCTTAGAAGTTCTAACTACTACAGCTTTTACTACTTTTTTCTTTTTAACTGTTCCATCTGGAGCAGCTTTTTTTACAGTACAAACTATAATATCTCATATAGAAGCATATCTTCTATGTGAACCTCCAAGTACTTTAATACATAATACTTCTTTAGCTCAAGAGTTATCAGTAACTGCTAGTCTTGATTCTGTTTGTATCATAAGATCGATTCTTAAAAGTTAAATTAACTATACAATTTCTACTAAATCCCATCTCTTTAATTTAGAAGTAGGTCTAGTCTCTTTAATTATTACTTGATCTCATTCAGAGCAAGCATTTTTATCGTCATGAGCATAAAACTTTTTAGTTACTCTAAATCTTTTTTTATATTTAGAGTCACTTTTATAAGTATGTACTGATACGACTATTGTTTTATCCATTGCTACACTTGTAACAATACCTTTTTTAGTTCTCATAAACTTGGTTTAATTAAGAATAATTAAGCTATATTAAATCATTTAGAAGATGCTACAGTATTAAGCTGAGCAATATATTTTCTAAGAGCTGTGATTAAATGAGTTTGCTTTAATTCGCCTTGTTCTTTTTTCATTCTAAGAACAAATAAATCTTTTGCCGATTTAACTAATTCTAGTTTTAAATCTTTTTCATTTAATTCATTAAGCTTCACGATTTCTTGTAGTTTTAAATCTTTTATTTCTTTCATTTTTTTAAAATGATTAATCAACTATTATTTTAGTTTTCACTGGTAATTTGTAAGAGGCAAGCCTAAAAGCTTCCCTTGCAGTTTCTGGATCAACTCATGTTATTTCAAATAACACTCTACCAGGCTTTACAGGAGCTCTATACATTTCAACAGATCATTTACCTCAACCCATCGGCACTTCTAACGGTTTAGCAGTAAAAGCTTTGTCAGGGAAAAGTCTTATCCAGATTTTTCCTCATCTCTTTATAGCTCTTATCATTGCTCTTCTCGCAGATTCGATTTGTCTAGAAGTTATAAATCATCTAGTAGTAGCTTTAATGGCGTAATCACCAAATGCTATTGTAGATCATCTAACAGCCTTCCCTTTCAATCTTCACCTAAAGGTTTTTCTATATTTAGTTTTCTTTGGTTGTAACATTTTTTTACACAATTAGTATATAAAAAAAATTCAAATGTCAAATTTTTTATTTTTTAAAGATATCTCATTTGTATATCCAAACTTTTAATCAGATAGTTCCGTACACAGTTTCAGCTCTAACAGTTGTATAATCAATGTCCGATCTAATAGTTTGTGTTGGAATGTTTCATTCCTTAAAAGTTTCTTTTCTAGCGATTTCAGCTCAGTTAAGTCTTCACCCAACTTTTACTTTTATTCACTTAGCACCTTTTTCCATAGTCTTAGCTATTGCTTGTTTGATTGCTCTTTTATATGGCATTCTTTTTTCAATTTGGTTTGCAATATTGAATCAAACTATTTTAGCGTTTAAATCTGGATTTTTAATATCTCTTACTTCTAAATTAACTTTTACTCAAAGTTTTCTAGCTAATAAAGCCATTATTTGCTCTTTATTTTCACCAGTTTTACCTAATATAAGAGAAGCTTTAGCTGTATATACAACTATATCTAATATATCTTGGTTCCTAGAAACAAGTATATCTCATAAAGGTATTCAAGTTAATTGTTTACTTAGTATTTCTCTAGCCTTTACATCAATTGCTAATGAAGTTTTATATGTTTTTTTATCTTCATACCAAGTTGATTTCCATGTTTTAATATATGGAATTCTAAACGCTATAGGATTTACTTTATGTCCCATAATATAAATTTATTAATAAATTATAATGAATAACTCTAGCTAATTAAAGCCGGAAATTATTTTACCTGTAATTCTAATTTTATATTAGAAGTTCTTTTTAAAAGTGGATGCATTCTCCCTCTTGAAACAGAATTTCATCTTTTATAAACAATTCATTTGTTTACAATAAGAGTACTTATATATAAAGTAGATAACTTTTGATTATCATTATTTTCAGCATTTGCAACAGCAGAAGCTAAAATTTTATATAAAAGATCAGCTCATTTCTTAGGGGCAAATTTTAAAAATTTTAATGCTTCTGAAGCATCTTGACCTCTAACAACTTCCGCTATAACTCTTAATTTTTTCGGAGAAATTCTTATATTTTTTCCGTATGCTTTCATAAGCTAATTTGGCTATAAATAATTAAATTATTTTCCCAGTCTTTCAGGGATGGCTAGATAAATCTAGCTCGTGGGCCTATTTATTTCATGAATGACCTCTGAACACTCTAGTCATAGAGAATTCTCAAAGTTTGTGTCATACCATATCTTCTGTAACGAAAACTGGAGTATGAGCTTTACCATTATGAACTCAGAATGTATGTCATACAAATTCTGGAATAACGGTACAAGTTCTAGACCATGTCTTAATTACACCTTTTTTTCATGACTCATTCATAGCGACAACTTTTTTTAATAGTCTTTCGTCTATATAAGGTCATTTTCTTAAACTTCTTGTCATAAGATTTGTTTAAAAAGTTAAATTATATCATTAGTTTACCTTTTCTTGTTTTTAGGATCCATTTAGAAGTAGTTTTTTTCCTGCTTCTTGTTTTGTATCCTAATGCTGGCATTCACCATGGAGTCTTAGGAGCCTTCATACCAATTGGCGAACGACCTTCTCAACCACCATGTGGATGATCAACTGGATTCATAGATTTACCACGAACAGTTGGTCTTTTTCACATCCATCTAGATCTTCATGCCTTTCAAATAACAACTTGGTTATGATCCGGGTTTGAAACTTGACCTAGAGTAGCAAAACATTTTTTATGAACTAATCTGATTTCACCAGATGGTAATTTTACTTGCGTATATTCACCTTCTTGAGAAAAGATTGTCCCATATGCACCTGCAGCTCTAATAGAAGAAGCTCATTGCCCAACTATTAGCTCTAAGTTATAGACTTGTAATCCTGTTGGTATATTACTAACAAGCATTCTATTTCAAGATACTAAAGGAGTTTTTTCATCAGCTATTATCTTATCTCATACATTCATGTCCTTATGAGCAATAGTATATCTTCTTTCTCCATCTTTATAACAGATTAAGGCGATAAATGCTGATCTATATGGATCGTATTCGATTGTTTCAACTTTAGCTTCAATTCATTTCTTATCTACTCCGAAGAAATCTACTAGTCTATATTTTTTTGCATGACCACTTCATTGGTGTCTTATAGTAATTCTTCAAGTATTATTTCTACCTGCATGTTTTTTTAGTTTTACTGTAAGAGGTTTATACGGAGAAGAAGTAGTAACTTCTTCAAACGTATTAACTGTCATTCATCTTCTACCTGGAGTGGTAGGTTTAAATTTTTTAATTCCCACTGTTAAAGTCTTTTAAAAACTAAATTATTTTATAACAGAAAAATCTATTTTTGCTTTTGTATCTTTTAAAGTTACATATGCTTTTTTCGTAGATCTTTTTCTTAATTGCATTCATTTCTTTTTACCATACTTGAATTTTTCTCTTGTATGTAAAACATTAACGGAAGCAACTTCTACTTTATACAATTCAGTAACTGATTTTTTAATATCAATTTTTGTTGCACTAGAATCAACTTCGAATACATAAGTATTAGTAGTCATTTCTAAAACAGAAGTTTTTTCAGTAGTAATTGGTTTTTTTAAAATTCTAAAAATTCTCATTTTTTTCTATATTTTAAAGTAAATTATTTAGTAAGCTTATCTATATTTATTAAAGAATCTTTTAATAAAACTAATGTTTTATATTTAAGTAAATCTTTAATATTTAAATAATCTACAAGTATACTTTTAACATATGGTAAGTTAGAAGCAGATTTTTCAATCATTTCATTTTTTGCTGGTATAGCAAGTAAAGCTTTTTCATTATATGGTAGAGTTTTGAAAACATCTTCCATATTTTTTGTTTTAGCTTCTTTGAAATCAATCTTATCTACAATAACTAAATCATTGTTAGCAAGTTTTGAAGATAAAACACTAAATAATGCTTTTCTTCTTTCTTTCTTATTCATAGAAAGTGTAAAGTTTACAACGTTTCTAGGACCAAATGCAACTCAACCTTTTTTTCTGATTGGTGATCTATTTGAACCCATTCTCGCTCTACCTGTACCCTTTTGTCTATAAATCTTTCTTGTTGAACCTCTTCTTTCTCATCTAGTTTTAGTATGAGCAACTACCATTCTATTATTAGCTAGTTGATATACTAAAGCTCTATGTATAAGTCCTTCATTAAGTTCTAATCAAAACACTAAATCATTTAGTTCAATTTCTCAAACTGATTTACCTTTTTGATCGAATAAATTAGTCTTCATCAGAGTAATGTATTAATAACTAAAAAATAATATTTACGAATGAGTTTCTTCATCCAGGAACACCTCATCTAACACCGATTACATTAATTTCTTTATTAACTAGTTCCACTGGAACTTTTTTAATAGTAAATTTAGTGTTACCATGATGACCGTGCATCTTTTTACCTTTATGAACTTTAGTAGGTTTTCTATTACCAATAGAACCAAGAGCTCTATGAAATTTTGAACCATGCCCACCAGGTCAACCATGAAAGTTATGTTTTTTCATTGCTCAAGTAAATCATTTTCATTTTGAAAATCATTCAACTGAAACTTTAACATCCCCCTCTAAAACATCTAATGAAACAGTATCTCCAACATTGTATTTCTCATTTTCTTCATCAGAAACTGGAAATTCCACTATTTTTGAAAAATTGCTTTTATTTAAAGTAACTTTTCATTTTCAAAGTTGAGCATCTTCAACTTTATCATTTAAAACCCCAATAATTATAGCTTTATAACCATCTTTTTCTAAGGTTTTAAATCATACTACTTTTAATGTAGGAACTTGTAGTAAAGTAATTGGAATGAATTTATCATCCTTGATTACTCTAGTCATTTCCAACTTTGTAGCTATAATTCAAGCCATATAAAATATATTTTACAAAATTAAAGTTAGAGGTTAAACATCTCTTATCAATTAAGGGAGTTTAACTTAACCTCTTCTAAAAACTTTTCGTGATATTTCTTAAAAAGCTCCGTGATTATATAAATAAGTTTACAATTGTCAAAAAAAAATGATAGTTTTTTAAAAGTGTTATGTATAAAGCTATAAGTTTGTGTAAAAAAATTGAACAAAAAAGATAAAAACATAAATTAAAAGGAAACATTTTTTTGATTTATCCTAGCTTTTTCCTATAATCCTTTTAATATATATAATTATGTAATAACAATGAAAGAACAATTAGCAAATTTAAAAAATGAATTCATAAAAAGTCTAGAAAATATTGAAACAAATAATGAACTAGAAACTTTAGAAAAAGATTTTTTAGGTAAAAAATGAAAACTTAACGATATTCTTAAATGAATTAAAGACTTATCAAATGATGATAAAAAAATAATAGGTCCAGAAGCAAATAAATTAAAGATATTTATTTGAGAAGAGATAGTATCTAAACAATCAGAACTAGAAAATCTAAAATATGAAAAAATAGAAGAAGAAGAAAAAATAGATGTTACTGCTGAATACCCTTCAAAAAATCTATGACATAAACATCCTATAAGTATAACTAGTAGCTTACTAGAAGAAATTTTTATATCTCTATGATTCAAAGTAGAAGATGGTCCTCAAGTAGAAACAGAAGAATATAATTTTGATAAGTTAAATATACCTGCAGATCATCCAGCTCGTGATGTTTGGGATACATTTTGGATAAGTGATGATATCAATAATAATAAAAAATCTTGAGATAAGAATTTACTTAGAACACATACATCGCCAGTACAAATAAGAACAATGTTAAAATGAGAATTACCTATAAAAATAATTGTTCCAGGTAGAGTTTTTAGATACGAACAAGAAGATGCTAGACATACCTGTAATTTTTATCAACTTGAAGGACTAGTAGTATGAAAATGAGTAACATTTTGAGACTTAAAGTGGACACTAGATACTGTTATGAAAAAACTACTTTGAGAAGGCACAAGTTTAAGATTTAGACCTAGCATCTTTCCTTTTACAGAGCCAAGTGCAGAGATAGACATTAGTTGTCAAATATGTAAGTGAAGTGGACAAACAAAAAACTGAAAATGTAGCATGTGTTCATGATCAGGATGGGTAGAATTATTATGAGCATGAATGGTTAATCCAAAAGTATTAACTGACGCATGAATAGATCCTGAAGAATATTCTGGTTTTGCATTCTGAATGTGAATAGATAGAATTGCAGCTCAAAGATTTTGAGTAAGTTCTAGTAGAATGTTTTATCAAAGTAAATTGAAATTAAATGAGCAATTTTAAAAAAAAGATATCACTTAAGTGACATCTTTTTTCTTATATTTAATAACTACAATTATTAAAGCTAGGCTTATTTCATACTAACCAAGCTGAAGCAAAATAATCAAAATTAGTTTTTAATACACACTACTGCGAATCCGATATTCTTATTGTAACTGATACTTTCCACTGTAAAACTGAAAGAAACCAAACGACGATTCTTCGCATTAGTAGCATCAATCTCTGTGGAGGTCCACCATAAACCCTTCGAACCACGGTCATAGAAGCTAAGATTCGTATAGCGGAATCCAGGTAAGTTAGAAATTATTCAAGACAATTTATTTCAAGTCCATCATGTAGCTCATCCGAGAGTTAAATCAGTCACTTGAGTATCTGTTGGTAGTTTCCATCAATCTCATAATTGTCCACATACTGATATAGAGATATCTTCATCTTCAGTAGCTCAATATCACATCGCTTCATTATATGTATATAATCATCAATCACTAGTACAATTTTCATCTAAATCATCATAACACCATTTTTCTATTATACCATTATCTGATTGAATTGGGTCAGTATTTAGTATTTTAGTTCAATGTCTCATATTTTGACTCGTCCAACAATTTCCATCTACTTCTATTGTTGTATATGTTTCTGATCATGCTGATACTGTTGAGGTTCAACAAGTAAAAGATTCTACTAGCTCTCATCAACTCACTATTTCAATTTTTCATCCTAAATTATTATTTACAAAAGTAGCTGCATAAGTTTCTTTTTCAGGAACTGTTAAATTAACAACATTAGCAACTTCTCATTCTCATTCTAATATTGTACTTGTATATGCAGTTTGCAATCAATCTACAAGAGCAAGCCTTGCTGTCGAATCAGTAGCATCTGTTAATGGTCAACAACTAGCATTATCTGTATAAGCAACTAGTGGTATTCATGGGCCAAACGCAAATCATCATTCATTATTAAATTTTGTTGTACTATATTCTGCTGGTAAGTTATTATATCCATTATATACCAATCTTTCATTAGCCATTATTTGTAATAAATCTGGATTTGAAACATCATTTGCTACTATTGTTGGTAGTGCCAAAGCATAACATGTTGAGGCTCAAG